>CASFUJ010000030.1 GCA_949297645.1 uncultured Desulfovibrionaceae bacterium | reverse complement strand
AATAGCCATGCGTTATGACCGTTGTGCCCACACGTTCTTTTCGGCTATTTGTCTCGCTGCCATTGTCATCTTTTATATTTAATGAGTCCTGAACCTAGACTGACGACTATCAGGGGCGGCCTCAGCGCCGCCCCGCGCCGGAGCAGGCGCATCGGCGTTGAGCCGAAACTGCTCCGTTCAGGGCGGGATTCCGGCGTTTCTCCCGCCTTCTCAGACGGCCGGTCCTCCGTCCCCCGGGGGACCGGCTTTCGTTCAACTATTCTTCTATAAAGGCAGAGACGGAATCATTATGTATTAATACTTATAAATCTCTCTTCTATTATTTTTATTGATTATATTCATTACATTATTATACTCATGTTTTAACAACAGGAACATTTCATGTATATGATAACGATATAATGTTATTACACTTTCATCAATATGTATTTCTGTATTTAAAATATCAACAGCTATATCATACTCACACAGCAGCACGCCGGGCAACCGGCAGGATTCAAGCTTCCGTCAATACCGACATCACAGTCGTGAAAAAAACTCCCCTCATGCCGCGGACTCGTCCATCTGCATGACAAGAGTTCCGATTCGGACAGGACAGAGGAAGTGGACGGCATGTTCTGCTTCATAGGCCAGACGCCGAACACCGCCCTTTTCGAAGGCATACTGGAGATGAATCACGGTTACATCTGTGTGAATACGGATATGGAAACCAATCTGCCGGGAGTCTTCGCCGCGGGAGATGTTACTGACAAGAGGTACCGTCAGATTACCACAGCCATGGGTGACGGTACCATCGCAGCACTTCAGGCCTGTGCCTGCCTGCGCAAGGCATAACCTTTCCCATATGCCTGTGAGTCCCCTGTCCGGCATGCAGACACAATTCTCCAGTCTGCACGCCGCGCTCCCGCTGAAAAAAGGAACAGAACTCATGCGGCGATCCCGTTCCCGAACGACATGCCCGCAGATAACACGCGCTCTGAACATACCGTTCCGACAACGACCGGCACGCGCTTCTTCTACCGCCCCGGTTCTCCGAAGCTCAAGACAGTCGGCGCAGAAAAACAGGGCAGGGGTCGTCCGACGCCTACCCTACTGCCGCTCCGAAAAAACGGCGGGACAGGCAACAACGCCCCCGGCCCGGGCCGACTCACGACGCTTTCCTCTCGCAGGCTCAGTTCTTATTCCACGGCATACGGGCAAGAAGAAGGCCGAGACCGCAGAACCCGGTGACACCGGCAAAAATCAGTCCCGCCCCCACAAAGGCGGAAAGCCAGAACATGGGATGCCAGACAAAGCTTCCCAGTATCCCCAGAAGCACCAGCCCTCCGGCGCCTATCTGAATCTGGCGGAAAAGCGGAAACGGCGCCTTCGCATGCTGCACAGGCAGCCCTTCCTTCTGCCAGCCGGAAAGCCCGCCTTCCATCTGCCACGCCTGCGTCTCTCCGGCCAGATTTTTGAGCAGATCGGAGGCCTTTTCCGTGCGTCTGCCGGAGCGACAGAAAAAGATCAGCGGCTTTTCCGGGGCGTCCGCATCCTTCAGAGGATACATCTTCGCTATGGACAGCGGAACGAGACGGGCTTCAGGAATGAAGTTCTCGGCATATTCCGAACTTTCTCTGACATCGACAAGACGGGCTTTTCCGTTTTTCACCATCTCAAAGGCCTTGCGGGGGGAAATGGCTGGCAGCATGGCAGAACTCCTTTTTCCGGACGCTAGCAGAAACGGGTGCGGCAGGCAACGAAAACACGCAACGCTTCTGCATGTAGAAAGCGGTATCCGCTCACGCCGCTTTTTACCAGACGACGGCAGAAGTCGTCCGTGACGATACCGTCTTTCAGAAGGACAGAGCCCGCTTCGAAATTGACGATAAGCTTTCATTATTGTCATTTTTTTCATAAGGCACATGCCCATCCCGCACATCCACCGACGTATTATTGACAGTTACGGCAAAATTATACTAGATTGCGTTGCGCCCTTTTTCGAGGGCGCAACATCCTGTTGAAACTGCCTGAACGCCGCAAGGCCGACTAGCAGTGGAGGGAGCTCTGGAGAATCCCGTTTGGGTGCCGAAGGTGCAAGGCGAAAGCCGAAACTCTCAGGCCAAAGGACAGAGCTTGGGTTCTTACCGCTCGACTACATTGCCGCCGCTGTATCCCTGAGCGTTTCTCTGGAGCAAATCACATTGGATTTGCTCTTTTTTTTGTACCCTGAAACAGAGATGCGGGCAGGCAAACCGCACTCAAAGGAATGTTCCATGGATTTCATCAGTCAGATTGTGGATGCGGTCAACGGCGTGCTGTGGGGGTGGCTTCTGCTCTTCCTGCTTTGCGGCACGGGCATATTCTATACCGTACGGCTGCGTTTCATTCAGCTCCGCCGCTTCCCCCATGCCTTCCGCCGTCTTTTCAGCAATATTTCTCTGCGTGGGGAGAGCGCCGACCACACGGGCATGAGCTCCTTTCAGGCGCTGGCCACGGCCGTAGCCGCCCAGGTAGGCACGGGCAACATCGCAGGCGCCGCCACGGCCATCGCCGCAGGCGGTCCGGGCGCCATTTTCTGGATGTGGCTGAGCGCCTTTTTCGGCATGGCCACCAACTATTCCGAGGCCGTACTGGCACAGAAGTACAAAACCACCAACGAACGCGGCGAAACCGTCGGCGGACCGGCCTACTACATCCGCGCGGCCTTCACGGGCACGTTCGGCAGGATCCTGGCGGGATTCTTCTCCGTGGCCATCATCCTCGCCCTCGGCTTCATGGGCAACATGGTACAGTCCAATTCCATAGGCGCGGCCTTCAGCACGGCCTTCGGCGTCTCTCCCCTGCTCGTCGGCGTCGTGGTCGCCGTCATCTCGGCCGCCATCTTCCTAGGCGGCGCCAAGCGTATCGCCTGGGTCATGGAAAAACTCGTTCCGCTTATGGCTCTTCTCTATGTGGGCGGCTGCCTCATCATCATCTTCGCCAACATCACCGCTCTGCCCGGAGCCTTCAAGACCATTTTCGTCATGGCCTTCGATCCCCAGTCCGCCGGAGGCGGCGCTCTCGGCATCACCGTGCGCGAAGCCATGCGCTACGGCGTGGCCCGCGGTCTGTTCTCCAACGAAGCCGGTATGGGTTCCACGCCCCACGCCCATGCTCTGGCCAAAGTGGACCATCCCGACGATCAGGGCATGATGGCCATGATGGGCGTGTTCATCGACACCTTCGTGGTGCTCACCTGCACGGCGCTTGTCATCGTCATCACCGGCGTATGGAACTGCGGCAGCACCGGCACGGAACTGGCGCAAATCGCCTTCGACACCGTCTTCGGCTCCCTCGGCAACATCTATATCGCCGTCTGTCTGTTCTTCTTCGCCTTTTCCACCATCATCGGCTGGTACTTTTTCGGCGAGGCCAACGTGAAGGCGCTCTTCGGCGCCAGATACGTCAAAATATACGCCGCCATCGTCGTCCTCTTCATCGTGCTCGGCTCCGGCCTCAAGGTGAATCTTGTCTGGAACATGTCCGACATGTTCAACGGCCTCATGGTGCTGCCGAACCTCATCGGTCTGCTGGCTCTCTCCGGCGCGGTCGTGGCCGTCGCCAAAAGCAAGTCGCAGAAATAACCTCCCCTGAAGCGCCGGACAACGGGGACTCCCTTCATCCCTTTCCCTGTTGGTCGGTAACTTCTCCCGCCGCACGAACAACGGAAAAAGCCGTCAGGAGAAAAGCACGACGCCTCCACAGTCCTCCTTTCCTCCCCCCCCCCATACGGACCAAAACGACGTGCGCTCCGACGCCGTACGGCGCATGGCGGAAATCTCTCCCCTCCCGTCTGCGTGCGGATGCGGAAATCTCTCCCCTCCCGTTTTCATGACGAACAGGGCCCGGCCTGCCGAACGACATCGACAGACCGGGCCCTGAAGACGTTTTCTCCGCCGGTTCCCATGCGGCGTCAACCGACAGCTTCGGCAAGCTCCAGCTCCAGCCGTGCGGCGGCCCCTTCGTTCAGCTTCTTCAGCCGTGCAAGGTAGGCGGCCCTGTTGATAAGCGGATGCGCGTCGGACGGTTTCAGATGCCGAATCACGTCAATCTGTTCCGCAAGATTCGAAGAAAAGGGATGCGGCGTGAGGTCCACTTCGATATTCAAGGAATCCTCCCCCAGCCTTTCCATGCTCTTTATGTAGGCGCGCACCTGATCGGGGCCTTCAATGGCGTTCAACCCCTGCCCGCCCACGGTGACGGCCCTGTAGCTGCTGCCGTTGCGACGTACATCATACATATAGGAAGTCGTGCCCCAGGTGTGGCCCGGTGTTTCCAGAACGGTAAATACGTTGTCACCGCAGCGGAGCGTATCGCCGTCCTTGGCCACGACGTCCTTCTCTTCGAGCATCTTCCATTCCCTGAACGTGCCTTTGCTCTCCTCCGCATAACGGAAGGCCTCGTTCCAGCCGCGTTCCGTCATGACAAAACGGGCGTTTTTCAGAAGCGGCTTCAGACGATAGTATCCGCCCACATGGTCGAAGTGTCCGTGCGTCATGAGCACCAGTTTGACGTCGTCCGGCCTGATGCCGACCGTACGAAGATTCTCGAGAAGAATATCCACAAACGGTTCATGGATGGTATCAATGAGCACCCAGCCCTCAGAGGTCCTGACGGCCCAGGACGAAACCCAGGCAATCCCCACCTGCCAGACGTTATCGAAGGCCTGATAGGGAGCAATCTTTTGGGCAACGGGGTCGGTAATCCAGGCATCCAGCGCCTTCGGCGCCTTTCCGGTAGCGCCGAGCTCCGCGAAAAGGCGAAGGACTTCAGCGGTATCCGGTACGGCCGCACCGGCTTCGGCCGGGAAGGGACAAATTGCCGCAGCGGCCGCACAGCAGCCGCAGGCCAGAAATTTACGACGGGAAACACGCATCATATTCTATCCTTCTGATGTTGTGAAAGGGTATTAATCCCCTGTACACTATCCGCTCTTTTCCCGTTTTCCAAGAGGTTGTAACACTTTGCCACACTATTCAGCAAAAAATGCCCCACCGGACGGCTGGAAGAGAAAAAAGGCATGTCCGGTCCATCTGCGACGCTTCGCCGTAAAAGCAACGCTTCTTCCATCCCCGACAGACCGGAACTTTCGGCCATCCCGGCCCGTCCGGATTCCGCCAAGGATGTGTGCGCCGGGCAGACCTTCCATGCCGGGCGAGTACCGACAGCGCGCTCTTCCGTACCTGTCCGCAGCCCCGGTATGCTGTTCTCCGCCCCCAAAAATGGAGCGCTCCCTTCGCCTTTTCCGGGAATATGCCCGGCGCATACGGAGACGGCGTCCACCGCAATCCGCTTCCAATCTCCCGGTTCATGCGCCGAGACTCCGCTTCCCTCCTCCCGATAAGGCATAAAAAAACGCGATGAAACCGGGTATTGGTCTCATCGCGTGAAAAGGTCAGATCAAAGAGAGCGCTACAGCTTCAGTCCCAGCGCCAGTCCCTGGTCCATGGCCTCGTAGGCGTCGCCGATGTGGTCGCAGTCTCCTATGGTGTGCACGGGAATGTCGCTGCCTTCAAGCGCCTGCTCCAGGCGTTTGTCCGGAACGGTGCCGATGGCCAGCACCAGCGTATCGGCCTTCACGGGGAACAGCGCGGAACCGTGGGCGATTTCCACTGTGTGCTTCGTCAGACGGAACAGGGAGGAGTTGGGGAAGAGACGGATGTTGTCGCAGGCGGCTATTTCCTTGAACAGCCAGCCGCGGATGCGGGAAATGAGTCCGCGCCCGAGTTCGTTCAGCTCCACGAGGCAGACCTTCCTGCCGTCGCGCGCCAGTTCCAGCGCCGTTTCCAGACCGATATACCGGCCGCCGAGCACCACACAGCGCTCGCCGGTGGCGACCTTGCCGCGCAGCACGTCCATGGCATAGACGATGTTCATGCCGCTGTCCAGCCCGTCCACGCCCGTCAGAGCGCGGGGCGTGGCGCCCGTGGCCAGCACGATTTCATCGGGCCTGTCGCCGAGAATGCGCTCCCTGTCCAGCTCCGTCTGGAGGTGGATGTTCACTCCGGCCTTCACCATGTTCTCATGCAGCCAGGGAACCAGCGTACGGAACGTGGCCTTGTCCTTACCTGCGGAAGCGACCAGCCACTGGCCGCCCAGTTCTCCGGTCTTCTCGAAAAGTTCCACATGATGGCCGCGCTCGGCCAGCGTAAGGGCGCAGCGCATGCCGGCAAGACCGCCGCCGACGACGTAAATCTTCTTCGGCGTCGCCGCAGGGACAGGAACATAGGTGCCTTCCATCATCAGGGAAGGGTTGACGGTGCAGCACATGCCGCGGTTTGCGAGTCTCGGACGGGAAGCCCAGGTCTGGCAGTTGTTGCAGCGCACACAGCGGCGGATGCTTTTCTCCTCGCCGCGGCGGAGCTTGCCCACATAGTCCGGGTCGGCCAGAAGGGGCCGGGCTATGCCGATGAAGTCGGCCGCGCCCTCGGCTATCATCTTGTCCGCCAGATGCGGGTCATGCATGCCGCAGCTGGCGATGATGGCCACATCGGGAAGCGCCTTCTTGACCTTGGCCGTATCCGCAACATTCTGCTCCTCCCCTTCGGCATAGATGGGCACGCCGTGCCACAGGCGTTCCTGACCGCCTGCCGCCATAAGGAAGGCGTCCACTCCCGCTTCCGCGAGATAGCCCATTTCCTCGATGCCCTCTTCCAGCGTCATGCCGCCTTCCATGTAGTCGCACTTGGGGAAGCGGATATAGACGGGGAAGTCCGGACGGGTACGCTCGCGGATGGCTTCCACAATCATGCGGGGCAACGCGATGCGCTTCTTCGCACTGCCGCCGAAATCGTCGGTACGACGGTTGCTGTAGGGAGACAGAAACTGGCTGATGAACTTGCCGGAACCGCCGTGGAGAGCGAATCCGTCGAACCCGGCCTCATACAGTCTTTTTCCGGCCTGAGCATAACATTCGATGTAGTCCAGTATTTCCTGACGGGTCATTTCCCGGGGCACCACCAGGTCCCACGAACCCCGCACCGGGGAAGGCGCAATACATTCCTTCTTCGTGCCCGCGCGCGACCCCGCGCCGCCGAGCTGCAGAAAGACCTTCGAACCGCCGGACTTGATGAGAGCGGCCAGTTCCGCCAGCTTCTCTATGTACTTGTCGTCCCACAGGGCAAGGCCGCGGGCCAGCTTCACGGAAGGCCATGCAAAGGTCTGCTGCACGGTGACGAGTCCGGCCTGTCCGAGACGGGCTCTGTGGAAGTCAAACAGCGGTTCGCCCACGAAACCGTCTTCCGTGCCGCCTCTGGTCTGCACGGAAGTCTGCACATAGCGGTTGGGAATTTCCAGTTTTCCCAGTTTTGCAGGAGTGAAAAGATGAGGAAAAGACATGGTACGGCCTCCTTCTGGACCGGTTAGGGAAAAACGCACGCGTTTTCGAAGAATTTTTCGAAAAGGCGGCGCCCTTCCCGCAAAAGGCTCTCTGCCGAAGCGGCGCACCGGCGCGCCATGGCTTCGTGCCGCCGGAAAGTCGGCTCTCCCGGACGGCGCTGGATGAAAATATGTGAAAAATCCGCCGGTACGGCGTGCCGACCCCGACGGATTTTCCGTTTACGAAAGGAAGGGGCCTAGAAAAGGATGCCGCGCGGCGTGGCGACACCGAAGCCCAGAGAGAAGATGACGTAGCACACGGCCACGAACACCACCGTGAAGACCACGTTCCACAACACATCTTTGGAGGAAAGCCCGTCCTTCTTCAAAATGGAGCAGAGCACGAAGACGAGTGTGGCCGAAGAGACATAGAAGCCGATGTACTTTATGCCGAGCACATAGGCGATGAGCAGCACGGCGTGCATGCCTATGCCCTTCCAGTTGATGCAGGCGAAGGGTGCTTCCGTCATGCCGGCATAACGCGCGGGCATGAGTACGGCCTTCAGAATAATGGCCACCATCAGTATGGCGAGCAGGCCGAGCACAATGGCCGGGAACATGGCCGTCTTCGGCGGATAATCACCGAGCAGGGATGCGAAGCCGGCGATGATGGGCAGCGCGATGAGCGCGGAAAGGAAGTCGGCGCCGCGCATGCCTTCCAGCAGGCGGGGAATCTCGCCTGTGACGGCCTTCTTCTCCACGACTTTACCCTGACGCACTCTCTTGTACACGCGGTACAGCACATAGACGGCAATGAGCACCAGCATGGCCTGCGCCACGGGACGGTTCATGAAATAGACGAAGGCGCCCTTGGCGCGGGCAAGGGAAAGAGCTTCCAGCATGGAACGTTCCACGATGGGACCGAGAATGACGCCGAGGGCGTATGCACCGGGATTGAAGCCCAGCCGGATAAGGAAATAGGTAGCCAGACCGAACAGAACAAAAATCCAGATGTCGAGGTTGAGGCCGCGCACCACATAGGCGCCGATGGCGCAGATGACGATGACGCCGGGGAAAAGCTTGTCCGAAGGAATACGGAGGATATTGGCCAGAGAGCCGATGGTGAACAGACCGAGAAGCATCTGCACGAGAGCGCACAGGAAGAGCGCCACGATGACCATATAGACCACGGGGCCCTGGTTGGCGAGAAAGTTCGGACCGGGAGCCATGCCGTGCATGAAGATGGCGGCCATGAACACCGCAGCGGCGGGAGAGCCGGGAATGCCCAGAGCGAGAACGGGAATGAAGGCGCCGCCCACAAGGCCGTTGTTGGAACATTCGGAAGCCACGATGCCTTCCACCGCGCCCTTGCCGAATTCCTCAGGTTCCTTGGAGGCACGCTTGGCGCTCGAATAGGCCAGCATGGTGGCCACGGAAGCGCCCACGCCGGGAACGATGCCGACGCCCACACCGATGAGACCGGAGCGCACAAGCAGCATTTTCATTTTGCTGAACAGCAGATGGAACAGACGGAAGAAGGCGGAAATATTGTCGCGGAAGCGCACTTTTTCAAAGACAATCTGCTCTTGTACGGCGCAGACGGGCGTCAGCACCATGGCCAGCATGCTGGGCAGAGAGAAAGTGCCGAGCATGACGGGAATGAACGGAATACCGCCCATGAGGTCGATACTGCCGAAAGTGAAGCGGGGATTGCCCACGTAGGCGTCCACACCGATACAGGTGGTGAAGACACCAAGAGCCGCAGAGACGATGCCCTTGAGCGGGTCCTTGGAACTGATGGAGCCCACGAGGAACAGACCGACGGCGGCCAGCAGGAAAAGTTCGGCGGCGCCGAACTTGATGACGAAGGGCGCAAGCAGAGGCATGAACAGCAGCATGGACAGCGCTGACATGATGCCCCCGGAGAAAGAGGCAATATTGGAAATGAGGAGCGCGTCGCGCGCCTTACCCTTTCTTGCCATGGGATAGCCGTCGAAGGCCGTGACCATGGCGGCGGAAGTACCGGGAGTGTTGAGAAGAATGGAGGAGATGGAGCCTCCGTACTCACAGCCCACATACACGCCGGAAAGGGCGATAAGGGCCGTGGAATGGTCCATGGTATAGGTCAGGGGAAGGATGATAATCATGCCTATGGCCGCACCGAAACCGGGCAGGGCTCCCACCACGATACCAAGCGCCACGGAGATGAAAAGCGCCAGCACGTTGATGGGGGCAAGGCATGTGAGCAGTCCGCTCCACAACATTTCTAACATATGACTACCTTTATACTCTTTTGGAGAAAACGGGCATATCGGCGGGAAGCGCCGGGTCGCAGCAGAGGGCCCGGCTGTCACCAGAGGTGTGCGCAGACCGTGGTCCCCTCCGGGAAAGAACGTTCAACGGCCATGCGTCTTTAACAGAGGTCATAACGTTTCCGGGGGCGGCCGGAACCGCCCCCGTCAGAAATCAGTCGGCGGTGGCCTTGATGGTATCCTTCAGGCTTTCGACTTTGGCGTCCATCTTGGCGATGGTTTCCTGCAGGTCCTTGCTGTCCTGGAAGCCGTAGGTGGAGCCGATTTTGGCAATGGAGGCAGCCAGGTCCTTGTTGTCGCGCAGGGTGGCAAGACGGCTGGTCAGATAGTCCAGCGCTTCCTTGGGCATATCGGCGCGACCGATAAGGCAGTTGAACATGGTGCAGCCGTCCATGTTGATGCCGTATTCGGCAAAGGTGGGCACGCCTTCAATGATGCGCTCCTTGGAGGCGGAAGCGAGGGCACGAATCTTTCCCTTGTGGGTAGTCAGCCACTGGGCGTTGGAGCAGGCGGCGTCAATCTGACCGTCGAGCAGGGCCACGTTCAGCTTGGTACCGTTCTCAAAGGGGATACGCACCATATCAACGCCGGTTTCCTTGACGAAGGAGGCGAAGGTGAGATGGTTGGAGCTGTAGGAGCCGGTGTTGCCCACAGTCACCTTGCCGGGATTTTCCTTGGCGTACTTGATGAGGTCGTCCAGCGTCTTGAAGGGGCTGTCTTCACGAACGGTGATGATTTCGTCAAAAAGCACGGAAGCCACGATGGGCACGAGATTGTCGGTGTTGTAGGAAGTCTTCTGGAACACCTGCTGCATGGAGATGTGCGGGAAGTTGTAGAAAAGCAGGGTGTAGCCGTCGGGCTTGGTGCTCATGTAGTAGTTGGCACCGACCACGCCGCCCGCACCGGCCTTGTAGTCGGTCACGATTTTCACGCCGAGAGCTTCTTCATAGAAGGGCTGAGCGGCACGGAAGTTGTTGTCTGCACCGGTTCCCGCACCGAAGGGAATGATGACGGTGATGGGCTTTTCAGGATACGCGGCACTGGCGGGGGAAACCATGCCGAGGGCCAGCAGAACGGCTGCGCAGACTTTGCCGAGTTTGCGGAATGTGGTGTTCATGAATATCTCCTTGCGGGGAAACAGGGTTAATGGACGGCTCTCGCCGATATCTACAAAATCAGAGCTTCCGGCCTATCTGCGCGCCCTCGCGGATGGCGTAAAGCGCATCCCCTATCTGACGGCAGTCGCCGATGGCGTGATATTCCAGCCCCAGCGCTTCGAGGTCGGCAACAAGGTTATTGACCGGCACCGTGCCTATGGCCAGCACCACGGTGTCGCAGGGGAGCGTGAGCATGGAGCCGTTGTTGGCGGCGTCCACACCTTCGCTGTTCAGGCGCAGAAGAGGAGAGTTAGGGTAGAAGCGCACCTTGGCTTCCACCATCTCGTTACGATATATACCCACAAGGCGGGGAATACCGCCATGGCCGATTTCCAGAGCTTCCAGCAGAGACACGTCCTTGCCCTGTCTGGCGAGCTTGGTGGCCACTTCCATGCCGATATAGCGCCCGCCTACGACCACTACGCGTTCGCCGACTTCGGCACGGTCCATGATAACGTCCATGCCCTGCACGACGGAAGGGCCGCCATGCGCCGGACGGTCCACAGGGGGAAGGCCGCGGGGCACGGCGCCGGTGGCGAGCACCACCACGTCGGGACGTTCCTTTTCCAGAAGCGCGCGGGTCACCTCCACGCCCGTATGGACATGGACGCCGGCCTGCTTCATGGCATTCATCATCCAGGGAATGAGCGTGCGGAAATCGGACTTGTAGGCCGCCTTGCCGGCCACAATCCACTGACCGCCAAGTTCATCGGCTTTTTCATACAAGTCAACATGATGTCCGCGCTCAGCCAGCGTATGCGCGGCTTCCATACCGGCCAGACCGCCGCCCGCAACGAGAATACGCTTCGGCGTCGCAGCGGGTTCCGGCTTCGGGAATTCCGCTTCGCGCATGGCGGCGGGGTTCACCGTGCAGGTGATGCCGGGAGTGGGTATGCGGTCCTTTCTGGATTTGTAGGTAAAGCAGTTCAGGCAGTAGATACAGCGCTTGATGTCGCGGTAGCGCCCTTCCTTTGCCTTGATGAGCAGCTCAGGATCGGTGATGAAAGGACGGCCGAGGGAAACGAAGTCCGCCGCCCCCTCTTCCAGAAGCAGTTCGGCGGCGAGCGGGTCGTGCACCTTGCCCACGGTGATGACCGGCTTGCCCGAGGCGTCCCCTATGGGACGGGCCAGATGGGCCAGACAATTGCGGGGGAAGAAGTAGTTGAAGGAGGTATTCCAGCCCCTTTCCTGATTACCGGCAGAACATTCAAAGGCGTCCACGCCTTCAGCCGCCATGATGCGGGCAATTTCCTTGCCGTCCTCAAGCGTATTTCCGCCCTCCACCATATCGTCCACGCTGAAGCGGAAGATGATGGGAAAATCTTCACCTGCCTGCTTACGGATGGCCTGCACAATCTGACGCGGGAACAGCGTACGCTTTTCCAGAGTTCCGCCGTACGCGTCGGTGCGTCTGTTGCTGTAGGCCGAAAGGAACAGGCTGACCAGCTTGCCGTGGGCGGCATGGATTTCCACCGCATCAAAGCCGGCTTCCCGCGCGCGGCGGGCGGCCTGACCGTAACATTCCACGAAATATTCAATCTGCTCGACGGGTATTTCCTTGGGAATCCTGTCTTCAAAAGCAAAACGCACAGGCGAGGGTGCGATGGAATGACCGTCGGGACGACGCGTACCGCGGCCGCCGAGCTCCACGGCCACCTTGGGTCCGTAGGCGTGCATGCGCTTCATCAAATCGGCAAGAGGACGAATATGGGCATCACACCACAGGCCCATGGCGCCGTCGGTCTGTTCTTCCCTCCAGCAGTAAGTATGGCCCATAATGACAAGTCCCATGCCGCCCTTCGCTCTTTCCTCATAAAAACGGGCAAGAGCGTCGCTGAGCGTGCCTTCCGGCCCTGCTCCGCGAGTGGCTATGGGGGCGAAAACAAGGCGGTTGCTGAGCTCCATGCCGCCGATACGCCCGGGGGTAAGCAGTTTTTCCAGTGCCATGATGTCTCCAGATATACGGCAAGCCGCCCCGCAGTCGCACTGCGGGGACAAACTCTCTGTTGGGGAGGGAGACCGGAGAGGCCTCCCGGAGGCCAGAAAACGCTCCCGGCAGGCTCCGGACAAACGCCGAAACCCGCCTGAAGAGGAGACGTTCAGATGGTGTTACGCGGACCAGCGCTGCCGCCATTCGGTAATGACGTTTCCGTTTTCCTTGCGTACGGTCAGGAACTTGTCCGACAGCAGAGGATTGGTGAACGTGTAGTCGGAGCGCTGATGCATGCCGCGGCTTTCCTTGCGCTCGCGGGCGGCGTGCATGATAACTTCGCCGTTGTCCATGAGCTCGAAGGCTTCCACGGTACGCAGAAGTTCATGGGCGTTGGCCGCCTTCACATTGGCTTCGGCACTGCGGCGCAGGTCGGCAAGATACTTCAGACCGGCGCAGAGCAGCGTTTCGGAGCGGACACGGTGCGGACCCGCGGCGGCGTAGTCGCCCATGATCTGCTGCAGACCGAGGGCGGCTTCCTTCCAGTGCGCGCCGGAAGGACGGGTCATGAACGCATCGTAGTAAGCCATGCGCTCCTGCGCCCATTCCGACTTCTCGGCCTCAACAAGCGAACCGCTGTCCAGATTGGCCGCGGCGTGCTCGCCGGCCATCCAGCCCCACACGGCAGCGCCGGAGATATCGGAGCGGAAGTTGCCCACCATATCGCCGGCGGCATAAAGACCGTGAACGGAGGTTTCGCCGTTGATATCGATTTCAAGACCGCGACCGATGAGGTGCGGCTCGTACTGCATGAATTCCACGCCGTGTTTGGAGGGGTCGATGCCCTTGTCGTCCATGTAGTCGAGCAGCGCGCCGAGACCTTCACTTATCATGCCTGCACGCATGAACTTCATGTCTTCAGGACCGGTGTTCGTGCAGTCAATGTACGCGGGACCGGTACCGTTCATGAGCACGTCGGTATAGGCGGAGTTCCACACGTCGCAGGTGATGTCGCCGACTTCTCTCGTCGCCTTGGTGACGAAGGGGCCGAGAAGCTTGCCGTCGGGATAGCGGTACACGCCGATCCAGGTGCTCTTGCCCGCTCTGGAGAAGAACTTTGGTCCGGCATGGCGGTTGGGAAGCTCCATGTTCACAAGCTTGGCGCCGATGCGCCAGCTCTGGGCCTGAGCCGCGCCCGTGCAGGAGGGGCAGAAGGCCGTGTTGAACAGCCAGCCCGGCGTGCCCGCCGGAGGATAAAGGCGGGAAGCCGAACCCGTGGCGATGATGACTTTCTTCGCACGCACCACGGTATAGGAGGGCTCCTTGCCGCTCATGTCCAGAGCAAGGGCGCCGGTGATGCCTTCGTCATTGCGAAGAAGGTCGAGCACGGGATGATGGTTCATGATGACGGCCCCGGCCTTCTTCGCCTGCGCGGTGAGCACCTGCTTCTGATTATGGCCGTCGTACTTGAGGAAAATACGGGGACGATTGGGGAAGGCGTGCCCCATGAACACATAGTCGTCCCCGAAGGGCTTCATGTTGATACCCCATTCATGCCACTTGTCCGCAATGCTGATGGAACGCTCGAGAAAACGCACCGACAGCTTGGTATCGTGACAAAGGCCGAGCATACTGTCCAGAAGCTCCTTCAGAATGGGAGCCATGTCGTTGCCGTGCGCCTTGGGATAATAGCAGGTGAAATGGTCGTTGCCGGTGGCGCCGGAACCGCTCCGCTTACTGTTGGCCTTTTCCAGAACGATGACCTTCGCGCCGCCCTGAGCAGCGGAAATGGCCGCACACAGACCGCCGATACCGCCGCCGACGACCAGTACATCCATTTCTATCGTATTTTTCAGCGTGAGCATGGAACTACTCCTTGAACTGGGCCGCATCCACATGGAGCAGCATGTAGTTGAGGGGAATGCGCAGAGATACCGCTTTCTTGGGACAATCAAGCACGCAGGCGTTGCAGTGCCAGCATTCCTCTCCATAAACAACGTTCGGGACCGTTTTCGGAGCTTCCTGCTCAAAGACGTTCATGGGACAGATATCGGCACAGGTACCGCAGCCGATACACAAATCCTGATTGATGACCGGGGGCATGTTTCTCTCCTTTTCCGCTGGCGGGCGTATAAGTGAACTTTCATCCCCTTTAATTGCAAAATTTATACCAAACTAAAATATCTAATGAAAACATGGTATTATACAATATAAAAAATGGCAATTCTTTGCTTTTTCATAATTTAAGTTTGCGTTTTTATAAAAAACAACCATAATAAAGCTGTCGTTCCCCGAAAGCTACGGTGTCCGTTATGAATTTTGATGAAGATGCTCTTCGTGCCAGTGCCCTGTCCTTCAAACTCATCTACCGCACGCGCGGTCTTTTTCAAACCTGCGCCTGTCTGCGCGACTTTCTGGAAGGTCCGCTGGCAGTCTCCCGCATCAACGGTCTGTATATTCCTTCAGACTGGTCCAACGTCATCACCATGGTGGACACGCAGGAAAACCGCCCCGTCACCATGAAAAGGGAAGGAAAGCAGCTTCCGCTCCTGCTCTGGGAAAGGCTGGACACCCCTCTCATTGTGGCCAACCTCGACCCGTACAAGGCAAGACATCTGGAAGGAGACCCCACGGCGGAAAAGCTTCCTTTCCTGCATCACCGCTCCCTGGCAAGGCTGCCGCTGTGCAGGACGGAATCCTATATTTTCGTCATCAACTTCTGGTCGGACGAATACGAGGCCTTCCGGGAAGAGGACCTGTCGGACCTGCAGAAAGTCACCAGCGGTTTTGCGGAAGAGCTTGCCCGCGATTTGGAGAGTCCGGCGGCACCTTCCAGCCGTTCTCTGACTTCCGGCAGCGACAAGCTTGCGGAATGTTCCGGGCTCTCTCATGTACGCCATCTTGTGGAACAGGTGGCGCCATGTTCGAGCACCGTGCTCATCACGGGAGAAACGGGCGTCGGCAAGGAGTCCGTGGCGGATGCCATCCACGAGCGTTCCCCGCGGCGCAACGGCCCGCTCATCAAGGTCAACTGCGGAGCCATACCGTATACGCTTCTGGACAGCGAACTCTTCGGTTACGAGAAAGGAGCGTTCACCGGCGCCATGACCACAAGAAGG
>CASFUJ010000029.1 GCA_949297645.1 uncultured Desulfovibrionaceae bacterium | reverse complement strand
CTGCTGGAGCCTGTGGGCGAGCTGAAGGTCACCGTGCCCGACAGCTACATGGGCGACGTCATCGGCGACCTGAACAAGCGCCGGGGCCGCGTCATGGGCATGGACCCCACCGGCGACGGCAGCCAGGTGATCTCCGCCGAGGTGCCCATCTCAACAAGTCGAGAACCTCCATGTTAGATTATCTGTTGCACGGTATCCTGGTTTGTCTGGAGCCGATTAATCTTCTGGCCATGCTTCTTTCGGTTCCTCTGGGAATCATTGTCGGCGCGTTGCCGGGATTCGGTGCCGCCACAGGTCTCGTCCTGGTGCTGCCGCTGACCTATACGCTGGAGCCCGGTACTGCTTTTGTCATCATGACCGGCATCTACCTCGGTTGTGAATATGGAGGATGCATTTCTGCCATATTGATTAACACTCCGGGAACGGCCGCCGCCATCGTTACGGCTTTCGACGGAAATCCGATGGCAAAACACGGCAAGGCGAGAGAAGCCCTGCTGTATTCCAATACGGCATCCTTTTCCGGCGGCATACTCGGCGGTCTTGCCGTGCTGCTGCTTATGCCCATACTCGGTAATTTCGTGCTCAAGTTCGGCGCAGGCGAGGTGTTTCTGCTGGCGGCCATCGGTCTCTTCCTGGTAGGCTCCATCAGCAAGGGAGATATGTTCAAGGGAGTCGTTTCGGCCGCGCTGGGACTGTTCTTCACGCTTTTCGGAACGGAAAGCGTCACGGGCTTCTCCCGGTTCGACTTCGACATTCCCATTCTTATCGGCGGACTTCCCATCATCGCGGCCATGCTTGCCATGTTCGCCGTCCCCCAGATGATTGAAGTGGGCCTTGCGGCTCATCGCGACCAAGAGCAAATATCCTTCGGGTCAACGGGCATGAAGGACAATTTCCATCTGTTCCTGCGAATTTTCAAAGAAGTGTACGCCCGCCAAAAAATGAACCTGCTGCGTTCAAGCCTGTTCGGCGTCATTATCGGCATCATCCCCGGCGTCGGCGCCTCCGTCGCCAGCATGGCCGCGTACGGCTCCACAAAGAAGGCTTCCAAGGAGCCCGAAAAATTCGGAACCGGCATCGCCGACGGCGTTGTCGCCTCCGAGTCGGCCAACAACGCCCTGGTGGGCGGTTCCCTCATTCCCGTGGTCTCTCTGGGTATTCCCGGCTCTCCTGCGGCCGCCATCTACATGGGCGCCATCTTTCTGCACGGCATGGTTCCCGGCCCCAACTTTCTGATTAAGCAGGGCGACCTGGTCTATACGCTGATTGCCGCCATTTTCTTCTGCTCCATCGTGCAGCTCATCATCGGTGCTCTGTCCATCACCTCTCTGGCCAACATCCTCAAGGTGTCGGCATCCAGACTTTTCTCCGTGGTGCTGGCCATCTGCTGTATCGGCACCTATGTCTCGAGAGGGCTGGAATTCGACATCGAATTCTTCATCATCCTGGGACTGGCCTCCTTCTTTCTGGTACTGATGGGCTTCAATATGGGGGCGCTGGTTCTGGGCGCCTTCCTCGGCAACACCATGGAAGTCTCCCTCAATGAAATCCTCGCGATTTCTCCGGCCATGGGCGGCGTCGTTCCCTATTTCATGACCCGTCCCATAGCCTTGGGCATGCTGGCCTGCATCCTTCTTTATTCCCTGTGGCTTCTGTACCGCTTCATCAGGTCCGCACAATGCAGAGAGGAGGAACCGGATGCCCCGGCATGTCAGGCTCCCGGCTCCTGGCGCGGCATGCGAGGCTGGGATATGGCCATCTGCCTGACCCTGTTTCTCCTCTCCGTCTTCTTCTGGGTAGAAGCTCAGCAGTATCCCATAACGGCCCGTCGCTTCCCGCAACTTGTGCTTGCCGTCATCATCCTGTGCTCCCTGTTCGGCATGGGCAAATGTCTGTTCTTCGGGAAACTCTATGCGGGACGCGAGGTGGGGCCGTTCCACGCTCTGGACTGGAAGCGTGTCGGCATTCTCTCCGCTGCCCTCATCATCTACTGCGTGCTGATAGTCACCCTCGGCTTCTATGCCTCCACGTTGATTCTGGCTCTGTCCACCTGCTGGATTCTCGAAATCTGGGACAAGGGACATACGCCGAATCGTCGGGAAGCTATGGGCATCGTGCTCTTCTCCATTCTGTCAACGCTGGCCGTATACATCATCTTCACCATGCTTTTCGGCATAAACATGCCCGCCGGCATACTTATCTGACGCATCCGGCCTTAGCATAAATCATAATACGCTGCCGCCGGTCCTGGACATGGCCATGACTTGAACAGGCATGTTCAAGACCGGCGAAATAGACGGGAAACATTATGGAAATTAAGAAATTGCTGGAACCTGGACGGATAGGAAGCCTGGAATTGAAAAACAGGCTCATATATTCCGCCATGGGACTTAACTCGGGGGACGGACGAGGATTCATCACGGAGCGGACCATCGTCTCCCTCGAGGAACGCGCCCGCCACGGCGTTGGACTGGTCTATGCTCCGGGAGCCTACTGTCACGTCCCCGGAGGAGAACACGGAACAACGATTTCTCTGTCCTCCGATGAATACATCCCGTCCCTGCGGCGACTGACCACAAGAATAAAGGCGCTGGGCGCGGCCGCCGGAATACAGATTGGAGCCCGTGGAACACGACTTGAAGGAAACGGACAGACCTGTGCGCCCTCATCCATGCGCTTCGCCTACGAAGAGCAGATTCCCCGCGCGCTGGAAGTCGAAGAAATTTCCGGCTTTGTCACCGCCTTTGCCGACGCCGCCGTTCGTGCGCGAGAGGCTGGCTTCGACATCATCGAGCTGCATGCCTGTACCGGCAAGCTGCTGTCCATGTTCCTCTCCCCGTACAGCAATCACCGTACGGACCAGTACGGAGGCAGTTACGAGAACAGGCTTCGCTTTGTACGGGAGACCGTAGAGGCGATGAGACATGCCGTGGGCGACGATTTTCCTCTCGTGGTGCGGCTGACCGTCGATGACAGACTGGAAGGAGGACTCGAGGAAAAGGACGGCATACGGATTGCCACGGACCTCTGCCGGGCAGGCGTGGACGGAATTCAGGTGTCCGCCGGGACACAGGAAAGGATATGGAACATCTCAAGCTGCTACTATTACCCCGAAGGGAATCTGCTGCCCTTTGCGGCACACGTCCGGCATGAACTGGGAAACGTTTTCGGCGAGGGAACCAAGGCCGTCATCGCCATGTCCAAGCTGGGGCTGCCCGGACTGGCGGAAAAGGCTCTGCAGGAAGGCATGGGAGACTTTGTGTCCCTCGGCCGTCCGCTGCTGACAGACCCGGAATGGCTTCCCAAAGTTCTGGCCGGCAAAGAGGACAGCATTCGCCGCTGTCTGGGCTGCCTCAACTGCTTTACCTATGCAAGACGCCCCGCCCTGCGGAACATGGGAACGGCCTGCACGGTCAATCCGGCTCTGCTGAGGGAAAACACTTTCCGCATCCGTTCTTCGGATACCCCCCGGAACATTCTGGTGGCAGGCGGCGGTCTGTCCGGCATGGAAGCCGCGCTTACGCTGGCACAGCGCGGGCACGCGGTGGAGCTCCATGAAGCTGGCTCCAGACTGGGAGGTCAGTGGATAGCGGCTTCTGCCGGGGAACGAAAGGGGGAATACAGGCAACTGCTTCACTGGTACGAAAGGGAACTGGCCAGAGCCGGCGTCGCCGTCTTTCTGAACAGCCCGGTGAACGGCTCCATGCTGGCCGACAAAATCGCCGCCGGGGTTCGTGCGCTGGTTGTCGCCACAGGGGCGGAACCGAATGAACTTCGCTGCACGCGTCTGGGCAGCCGTCAGCCCGAGGTGGTGCAGGGTGTGGACGTTCTGCTGAACAGGGCGACGTGCGGCAAGCGGGTTGTGGTCATCGGCGGAAGATACATAGGCATGGAAGTCGCCGTAAAACTGGCGGGCGAAGGAAAAAGCGTAAGCCTAGTGGATGCCGCCCACATTGCTCAGGGAACTAATCCGCGCATCAGCGGCATCTATCTGGAACAGCTCATCAAACGAGGCGTCGCTCTATTCTCCGAAGCTCCGGTAATGCGTCTCACCCCGGAAGGTGTGGACATAGCCTACCTTGGAGCCCTTCACTCCCTGCCGGCCGATACCGTAGTCACGGCCATAGGCACGCATTCGGTCAGAGGACTGGAAACGGAAGCGGCCCGACTGGGGCTGGAATACCGGCTCATCGGAGACGCCCGTCACATCGGAGACGCCCTGGAAGCCATAAGGGAAGGCGCGGAAACCGGTCGCACTCTATGAAGAAGGGGAGAACAGCATGATGGCACTGACGTTTCCCCTGGGACCACTGGTCAATACTCTGGCCATTGTCATCGGTAGTGTCGCCGGCGTTGCCGTCGGGGCGTATCTGCCGGACAAAATCAGAAATATCGTCTTTCAGGGAATGGGACTTTGTACGCTGGTTCTGGGAATGAAGATGTCATTTTCCACCAATGAGCCTATCATTGTTATTTTCAGTGTGCTTATTGGCGGCATCCTCGGTGAACTGCTCGATATAAACAAACGCATCATACATCTCGGTGACAACATAAAAAAACATATCTATTCATCAAATCCACACTTTACAGAAGGTTTTGTCAGTGCATCCATTATGTTCTGCATCGGTGCAATGTCTATTCTCGGTTCTTTCGATGAAGGTCTGCACGGAGACAGGAGCATAGTTTTTTCCAAAGCAATTCTCGACTGCTTCGGCTCCATTGCTCTGGCATCAACATACGGCATCGGCGTTATCTTTGCGGCCGTACCGGTACTTATCTATCAAAGTCTGCTGGTCATATTCGCCGGATTTCTTCAGCCATGGCTCGGGGAGCCCCTCATGGCCGAACTTACTGCAACAGGAGGTGTTCTGATTCTGGGCATTGGCGTCAATCTTTTAAACCTCATGCATATACGACTGACAAACTTTCTCCCTTCCCTCGTCTTTGTGTTGATTATTGCAACCATAGTAAATAACTGACTACTAATGAGTGAAACCGGCTCAATTCCAGAAGAGCAGCGTCGTTTGAAACGACACTGCTCTTCTTTCATCTGCATGGTACGACCTCGTCCGTCTCAGGCGCGCGTAAAGAAAATGCCGCAGGCAACAGATGAAACTGCGGATAGGTACCATGGTTCATGCTTCCGTACCTGTCTTCCATACACACTGACATGGTCGCATTGCTCTGTACCGTTCCCGCCTCCGTCACCATATGACAGCAGGTTCCGGGAAAATCACGTCGTCTGCCGAAAGACTAACCGAACGCGAATGTTGGCAGCATCCGTCCGAAGACGACATGGCCTCAGGACAAAGACGGCGGAACCATAGGATGCACGGAAACCGTGTTTCATGCCCGCCCGACAAAAGTCGACAAGAATATCCCGCATCCCCCCAAAACGTCCTCAAAAGAAATACGGGCTACGGCCTTCCGTTGGAAACATGACCTGCCTCGTCCGCTCTTCCCCGGCGGCGCGAACGGCAGGAAAGCCGTCAGACCGCGCCGCTCAAATTCCGCCGAACACATACCAAGTCGCGTATTTTGCCCGAGGCTTGAACATCGTTTTCCACAAGGAAGGGATGGAGTTTGACAACAGTAAGCCTAATCCGAGCCAAGCCCCGTATCTCAATATTCTCGGTTCGGTCGCCGAGTTTGAACGCCAGATGCTAAAAGAGAGACAGCGTGAGGCATCCTTCTCGTCAGACAGCGTAATGCCTACGATAATTGCGATCGGAAGCCTTCTCTGACGCAAAAACAGATAGAGGCTATCAATGACCGTCTCGCTCTCGGAGAAAGCGTTGCTGCGCTTGCCAAAGAGTATGGCGTGTCTCGCCAAACCATCTATATTCATTGTAAGGGCTTAAAAAAATGACGCCGGCTCGCCGTACTAAACAGTAGTAAAAAAATGATGAAATTTTTTTGTTGTGAGAATTAGACAAATATTTTCTTATGGTTATGCAAGAAAATAAACTCTCCCCGCTTCCACAAAAACGTTGCAAACATCCGACAGGCTGTCGGATGACACCGTCCGCTCTCCATGAATGACGCGAAATCGTCGTTCATGGAGAGCTTTTTTCGGCCGCCGTTCACATCATGCCGATATTTTCTAAAGATATTTCCTTAAAATAAAAAGCATGCCATTAATATTTACATCATCAATATGTCATTCATCACATAATAGTATCATAAGAAATCAAAAAATATCACCTCATGAATTCATGAAACATTTACCATCATTATCATGCATGCATATATGGTTATATGATAAAAAAAATACATTTTTTATCATTACCAAATCACAGAATAAACACTTATCGTACTTCTTATACTCGCAAAAAAAATACCTCATGGCATCCTTTTGCTTTTTTCAGGAAACAACGGCGCAACAGGAGGCTTTCAAAACACGTTCCTTGTCACGCCGTCCCCTGCCGAAGGCCCGGCGGGCAGGGCGGACTCCGGTAAAGTTACAGATACGGCAATATATGACACTTTTTCCTTCATTATATATTTTTCATGATATTTCAATATATTAAAAAATATTCAAAAGCGTTCGTCCTCCTTTTTCCGTCAAGTTCCGGCAAAAAAAATGACCGTTGTTGACGCAAATATGTCTTTCTGTTATTCTGATAGGGAACAGAACTCTCCAACGGAGGATATGTGTATGAAAGGATTCGCCATGCTGTGCATCGGCAAGGTAGGCTGGATTGAAAAGGAACGGCCTGCGTGCGGACCCCTTGACGCCATTGTGCGTCCTCTGGCCATAGCCCCCTGCACCTCGGACATCCATACCGTCTGGGAAGGGGCCATCGGCGACCGTCACAACATGATTCTCGGCCATGAAGCCGTCGGCGAAGTCGTGGAAACCGGCGCGCTGGTCAGAGACTTCAAGCCGGGCGACAGAGTCATCGTACCCGCCATCACTCCCGACTGGAACGCGCCCGAGTCCCAGCGGGGCTACTCCATGCACTCCGGCGGCATGCTGGCCGGATGGAAATTCTCCAACTTCAAGGACGGCGTGTTCGGCGAATATTTCCATGTCAACGACGCGGACGGCAATCTCGCCCTGCTGCCTGAAGGCGTGGACATCGCCGAAGCCACCATGCTTTCCGACATGGTACCCACCGGTTTCCACGGCGTGGAACTGGCCGACGTGCAGTTCGGCGATGACGTCGTGGTCATCGGCATAGGTCCTGTGGGCCTCATGGCCGTAGCGGGCGCGGCTCTGCGCGGTGCGGCCAATCTCTTCGCCGTGGGCTCCCGGCCCAACTGTGTGGCCGCCGCCCGCGGATACGGCGCTACGGACATCATCAACTACCGCGACGGCAGCATTGTGGAACAGGTCATGGAGAAGACTCACGGCCGCGGTGTGGACCGCGTGGTCATTGCCGGCGGCGACGTGAACACCATGCGCGAAGCAGTCATCATGCTCAAGCCCGGCGGCTGTATCGGCAACGTCAATTATCTGGGCAGCGGCGACAGTATCGGCATACCGCGCATAGACTGGGGCTGCGGCATGGGACACAAGACCATCCGCGGCGGCCTCATGCCCGGCGGAAGGGTACGTATGGAAAAGCTGGCGGAACTGGTGCGTCTCGGCAGGCTCGACCTTGCGCCCCTGCTCACCCACCGCTTCACCGGTTTCGACAAGATTGAGGACGCCCTTACCCTCATGCATGAAAAGCCGCGCGACCTCATCAAGCCCGTCGTCGTCATGGAATAACCCGTCCGCCACCGGACGCCTCCGCCTTCAACGCCGGAAGAACGGCGTTCCCCTTCCGCGCTTTTCCGACTGAAGGAGCCTCTCCGGGGCCTGTGTTTCACAGGCCCCTTTTTACTTTCTTCTCTTTGCTGTGCCGCCAGCTCTGCCGGCGCCATCTCCGATACCGTTCTTCGCTTCTCTGTCCTCTGTGGCCTGCGCGTACTGCAAGCCGACGAAAAACATCGCCCCTTTCAACAGGAGGGGGCTTGAATCAGCCTTCCATGTACGTCTTTCGAAAAAACGGCTGCCTGACATGGCCCCGGCACATCCGCCGTTGCGCGCCTGCCTGTCCGCCTCTGTTTGTACAGCGAAAACGCGCTTCCGTTCCCATCCATGACAGATGTCCCCCCCCCCAGCACGCTCCGTGAACGGCTCGTATCTCCGAACTGCCCGAAACCTGTGCTTTGCCTTTTCTTCAAGAACAATTCCGATGCACAGAACATATTTTTACCATTAAAACGGCTCTGATGCCTCTTTCCCGGCAGACTGCTTTCTGCTAAAATACTTCTCCGTGTTCCATAAATGTGTTATAAAAAACTAAACACATGGAATACACTATGGAAGAGTGTCCATAATGCCGTCTTTCCGACAGGTTTTTCGTCCGTCCTGTTGCAATATTGCATCACCGGACTTTGGGGTGCTTCATGATATCCGATGGTCTTTCCCTTTCCCGCCGCTTCTTTGAGGCCTCTCGTCCCCTGCTCATGGAACACCTTCCCGACATCATGCCCCGCTCCGCCGCGGGTCTTGCGGGCGAAGGTTCGGATTGTCTCGGCTTCGACGACGCCTTTTCCCGCGACCATGACTGGGGCCCGGGGTTCTGCCTCTGGATACCGGACGAGATGCTCCGCTCCCATCTCGACCGCATCGAGGACGCCCTTGCCGCCCTTCCTTCCGACTTTGAAGGGCTCCCCTCGCGCATGGCGCCCGGACGGCGTATGGGACGCGTAGGGCCGCTGCCCCTGAAGGGCTTTTACCGGCGCTTTCTCGGCATGGACCATGTGCCTGCAACATGGCGTGAATGGCTTTCCATTCCGGAATACCATCTCTGCTCCTGCACGAACGGCGCGGTATTCATGGATGCGGGCGGAGAATTCTCCGCCTTCCGCAACGCCCTGCTCGCCTATTACCCCGAGGACGTGCGGCGCAAGAAAATCGCCGCGCGCTGCATGATCATGGCCCAGGCCGGGCAGTACAATCTGCCCCGCTCCCTGCAACGGGGCGACGTCGCGGCGGCCATGCTGGCGGCGGCCCGCTTCGCCGAAGCCGCGCTTTCCATGGCCTTTCTGCTCAACCGCCGCTACATGCCCTTCTACAAGTGGGCGTGCCGCATGACGGAAACGCTGCCCGCACCGGGACCGCGCACCGCAACCACCCTGCGCCTCCTCGCACGCACGCCGTGGGACAGCCGTGAACACGGGGAAGAAGCCGTGCAGGCCATCGAAGAACTCTGCGCAGAGGTGGCCGCAGAACTGCGCCGCCAGTCGCTGTGCGCCATCGACGGAAACTGGCTGTGGGAGGCAGGTCCCGCGGTACAGAAAAGCGTAACGGACCCGGAACTGCGCCGCCGCAACGTGATGGAGGACTGATGGATTCCTTCCGCTCCGATTTCAACAACATAAAAAACCTTCCGGATGCGCAGGCGGAAACCGAACTGCGTGCTCTTCTCACCCGGTATCCCGACCTCTCTTCCGGAGAGAAAGGAGAGGCGCTCTACGCGCTCGGCCTCGCACAGTTCCGCCAAAACCGGTTCGCCGAGGCGCGCGACACGCTGCAGCATGCCTGCCGGATGTTCGAACACGCCGCCGGCGCCGCTCCCGCGCTTGCCATGACAGCCCTGGCACGCGTGGAACTCGCCTGCGGGGACACGGACAAAAGCGTGGCCACGGGCAGGACCGCTCTTGCCATGCTGAAAGCGCGGCTTGCACCGGAAGACCCGCGCCTTGCGCCCTCGCTCTTCTCGCTGTCCTTCGGAGAATACGCCGCCCGCAACATGTCGCAGGCCGAGGCGCTCTGCCTTGAGGCAAAAGAACTCTGGGAAAAACGATGCGGCCCGGACTGCCTTGAAGTATCCACCTGTCTCAACAATCTGGGACGCATCTGCGAGGAAACGGGCCGCGCGGAAGAAGGCATAGCATGGCACCGCAGGGCCCTGGCCCTTCGCCGCAGGGCCCTCGGCGACCACCCGGAGACGGCCTTTTCCCTCGGCAACCTCGGCACGGCCCTGGCCGCCGCCGGGCACTGGGAGGAAGGCGCCGCCGTTCTGGAAGAAGCCCTTGCCTGCTACGCGCGCTGCGGACACACACAAGGCGGCGACATCGACGGCTACCGCCGCAACCTGAATATCTGCAGAAGCGCTCTCAACCGTTAGAACGCCTGCCGTCCATCCTTTTCACGGAACGCCCTTCTCCGTCTTCGGAAAACATCGCTCTTTCTTTTCAGGAGGTTCCCATGAACGCTGAAGCGTCAAAAGAGACACTGATCGAACAGATCATCGAACGCGAGCTGGCCATGTTCCTCGCCACCCCCAACGAAGGCGGCCCCAGCGCATGCCAGACCCGTCCGCAGTCCTTCCGTCTCATGCGCTGGATGAATCACTGCACGCACGACACCGCCACTCTGGAGTCCTACCTGCACGACCTCGAGGAGGCGGAGCGCAACGGCCGCAATGTCATGATTGAAAAATACGCCCGCATGGACGACCGTATTCCTCCCCTGTCCCACAATCCTCTGCTGGACATCATCGCCGAGGCCGAAACCGCCTTCCTGAGCGAGGCGGCGGCAAGCTACCCCCATGCCATACGGCAGAACGGCGACGGAGCCTTCCGTCTCTATCTGCGCTGTGAGCTGGAAACGCTTTCGGACCGCACGCTGGAATGTTACGCCGAAGAGCTGGCCCGGGCCCGTCGGGAAGGCCGCAATCCCGCCGTGGAGAGGTACGACCGTCTGTGGAAGCGCCTCGGTGAAGGCTCGCTGGCCGACTACGAAAACAAGCTGGCCGCGCAGCAGCAGTAGGAACCGGCACCTTCATGCGCCGGAGCAGCCGCTCCGGCGTTTTTTACGACCCGAAAAGGACAACGCGTAATATCCACAGCGCCCGGGCCCCTTCCGGGCGCGACCTGTACATGCACGAACGTCCTTGGGCGACAGTATGAAGAAGCGGCGCTTTAAAAAGCGCCGCTCTGCAAACAGACGGATCAGGTCCGGACGTGCCTAAAGTCCCAGCGCCTCCAGCGCCTTTGCACGCAGTTCCTCCGGAGAAAGCCTGGCGTCCAGCACGCGGAAACGTTCCGGCCAGCGTGCCGCCCGCGCAAGAAAACCTTCGCGTATGCGTTCATGAAAGGCCAGAGCCTCGGCCTCGAAACGCCCTTCGCTGAGGCTCAGCCCTTCGCGTCCGTTCCGGGCAAGCGCACGCGCAAGTCCCGTTTCCACAGGCAGATCCAGAAGCAGCGTTCTGTCGGGCCAGAGGCCTCCCGTGGCATCGTCGTTAAGCGCCTGCAGACGCTCCACGTCCATGCCCCGCCCATAGCCCTGATAGGCGATGGTGGAATCGGCGTAGCGGTCGCACAACACCCACTCGCCGCGCTCGAGGGCGGGACGTATGACTTCCGCCACATGCTGAGCCCGGTCGGCAAGAAAAAGAAACAGCTCCGCCCGGCTGTCCACACGACTCGAAACGTCAAGCAGAAGAGGCCGTATTTTCGCCCCCAGTCCGCAGCCGCCGGGCTCGCGCGTGCGCACGAAGGACAGTTTCCGCCGCTCAAGCTCCGCGGCCAGCATGCCCATGAGCGTGCTCTTGCCCGCGCCCTCCACGCCTTCTACAGTAACGAACACTGCCTCTCCTCCTGACGGCTTTCCTTCTTCTCCTGCCGGACAGGCTTCTCTTCCGCCGCTGGCGTGCGCACGGGACGACAGAGACTGCGGCCGAGAAGCGTCTGATAGGCGCTCCAGGCCATGCCCTCTCCCTCTCCGGCAGGCGGCAGGATACCGCGGCACTGGGCGAGCTTGGCGTCGATATTGTCGGCGTAATGCAGCACGAAGGCCTCGGGCGTGGCGGGCTCACGCACGGCGCCGAATTCCGGCACGCCGTGATGGCTTGCGATAAGATGCTTGAAATGCATGACCAGTTCCGGCTCCAGACCGGACTTGCGCAGATACGGCTCCAGCATGACAATCCCCTGCACGATATGGCCGAGGAGCTTGCCCTCATCGGTATATTCCGTGACCAGCATCCCTTCCATCTCGTCTATCTTGCCTATGTCGTGCAGCAGGGCCGCGGCAAGCAGCGTCTGCCTGTCCAGCTCCGGGTAGTGCCCGGCCATGAGCATGCAGAGCTCGGCTACCGAAAGCATGTGCTCCAAAAGACCGCCAGCGTAGGCGTGATGCACGCTCTTGGCCGCCGGAGCCTTGAGAAGCAGCGGTCTGATACGCTTGTCGGAAAGCACGGAGCGCATGAACTTCCGCCACGGCTTGTGGGTGAGCTCCTTCTCGCAGAGGTTTTCGATGTCCTCAAGCATATCGGAGGCCGGGCGGGAACTGGAAATGACGTACTCCTCCATGGGCAGTCCGGCGATTTCCTCCTCGTCCAGAACGCGCAGAGCATCGACCGTGAGCTGAAGCTGGTCGCGATACAAAGAGACGCGCCCTTCCACATGCACCATCTGGCCCGCGGCCAGAGACGGGAAAGAAAGGCTGAGCGGACTCCATATCTTGGCTTCCAGCGTGCCCTCCGCATCCTTCAGTTCCAGTCTCCAGTACGGCCCGTTGCGCGATTGCTGCTGCGAAGCGAGACTGATGAGATAAATGGACGATATCGCGTCGCCGGCCGACACGGCGTTTATCTTCTGATGTTCCGTCATGTTCTCCTCTGAAGGATTTGACTTTTCATTGCCGTTCTATACAAGGAAGCATGAGCGGCGGCTCACCCCGCCCCATAACCGTTTTCTTTTCTTTCCACTATCTGCCGCGGCAGGGCTTGTAAAGCCTTTTGCCTGCCTCCACGGAGCCTTCATGCGTATATTAATCAGTAATGACGATGGGATAGACAGTCCGAACCTCCACATGCTCCATGCAGCTCTCAAACGCGCCGGACACGAAGTACGCGCTGTGGCCCCGGCGGAGCAACATTCCGGCGCAGGATGCTGTCTCACCGTGCACGACCCCATACTCACAAAAAAAGTCCGTCTTCCTCATGCCTGCGGCGGCCCCTTCGAAGGCGTCGCCGTTTCCGGCACACCGGCGGACTGCGTCATTCTCGCTCTTCGCGGCCTCATGCCGGATTTCAAACCCGAACTTGTCATCACAGGTATCAATTTCGGGCCAAACGCCGGACAGGACGTGTTCTTTTCCGGTACCGTAGGCGCGGCCATACAGGCCGCCATGTACGGCATACCCACCATGGCCGTGTCTCACTGCTCCCACGCCCCTATTACGCAGGCTCACGCAGACCTTGCGGCACGCATGGCCGCGGCGCTGGACTGGGCGCGTCTGCCCCTGCACCGCGTTTACAACTTCAATATGCCCGACTGCCCGGCGGAAGAGATCCGCGGTCTCAAGGTGTGCCGACACAGCACCGACTGGGCATGTCTCGACTCCTACGAAAGGCGCCGCTCCCCGCAGGGAAGGGAATATTACTGGATGATAGACCCCTTCCAGCACTTCCAGCTCGAAGACGAAGGCTCCGACAAAAGCTGGCTGCATCAGGGGTTTGCCACGCTTACGCCTCTGAACATCGACCTCAACGATATGGAAACCGCAAAAAAGCTGAACGAAAACAGCCTGTGGGAAAAACTCTTCTCATAATCTCCGAAAGAAGGATTCTTTCAGGCCGTCATCCCTTGCTAAAAATCCCCACTGCGGATACAAAAGAAACAAAGATACAGAGAGGCGCAGCCTGTTCATGCCTCTCTACAATACCCGCTCCCCGGAGGGAAGCTTATGCCTATTACCACTCCCAAAGAGATGTTCGCCCGCGCCTACAAAGAAGGCTATGCCATCGGCGCCTTCAACGTCAACAACATGGAAATCATCCAGGGTATCATGCAGGCCGGCGCGGAAGAACGCTCGCCTCTGATCCTGCAGGTTTCCGCAGGGGCGCGCAAGTATGCCGGTCAGGTGTACATCATGAAACTGGTGGAAGCCGCCCTTGCCGAGGCCGACATTCCGGTGGTGGTACATCTTGACCACGGTCCCGATTTCGAACTGTGCAAGGCCTGCATCGACGGCGGCTTCAGCTCCGTCATGATCGACGGTTCCCACCTGCCCTTCGAAGAGAACATCGCCGTCACCAAAAAGGTGGTGGAATACGCCCATGACCGCGGCGTATGGGTGGAAGCGGAACTCGGCCGTCTGGCCGGTGTGGAAGAACATGTGAGCTCCGAGAGCAGCATCTATACCGACCCCGACCAGGCCGTGGAATTTGCCCAGCGCTCCGGCTGCGACTCTCTGGCCATCGCCATCGGCACCAGCCACGGCGCCTACAAGTTCAAGGGTGAAGCCAAGCTCGACTTTGAACGCCTCGACAAGATTTCCGCCATGATGCCCGGATATCCCCTCGTGCTGCACGGCGCCTCCAGCGTTCCGCAGGAATTCGTGGAAATGGCCAACAAGTACGGCGCCAAGCTCGGCGATGCCAAGGGCGTGCCGGAAGACATGCTGCGTCAGGCCGCGCGTTCCGGCGTATGCAAAATCAACATCGACTCCGACATCCGCCTCGCCATGACGGCCAACATCCGCAAGTACATGGCCGAACATCCCGAAGCCTTCGACCCGCGCGCCTATCTCAAGCCCGCCCGTGAAGCGGTGAAGGACATGGTACAGCGCAAGATTCGTAACGTTCTCGGCAGCTCCAACAAGATATAACATAAAACAGTTCTTCCTTTTTCCATGAACGGCGGATCTCTGATGGTCCGCCGTTTTTTCGTCGTTTTCGTCACGCCGCTCCGGAAGCAGCATAATCTCCACTGATAACCAGCCATTGAAAATTAATATTTTTCTTTTTTCCCTACATTTTCTATTTTCTTGAATAGATATTCAGAAGCCTTGTGCGCGGCCCACGCTTCCTGCACCGCTGAAAGCAGAAAAATCACGTTTGCCAAAGGAGTCCGTATGAAGCCCATCTACAAAGAAAAATACCCCCATCTTTTCGAACCCATGTATGTGGGCAAGAACAAGGTCCGCTTCAACAACCGCTTCAACGTCGCGCCCATCGGCTCCGGCGCAACGGGCGGCGGTGAAGACAGCGACGGTCGCATCAACACCTTCGGCATCGATTACTGGATGCGCTACATCCAGGGCGGTTTCTCCCGCGTGACTCTGCCCATGGAAGTACCCATCGACGGCAGCCATGAACACATGTTCAACCTGAACCCCAAGACCTGCAACCAGATGAACTTCCAGCGCCTGCAGCGCGCCGTGCACGCCTTCAACGGCAAGACTTTCGTGGAATTCATGCACGGCGGCCCCTACATGCGCGAGGGCTTCAAGAAGATTTCCGCGGACGACGAGCCTCATCTCGGCGCCGTGGCCGCCACGAAGGAAGAACTCGAAGAAATCGCCGCCATGTTCGGCGAATACGCCCACTGGGCGCAGATTGCCAATTTCGACGGCATCATGCTCCACTACGGCCACGGCTGGCTGTTCAACTACTTCCTCTCTCCGCTCACCAACCACCGCACCGATGAATTCGGCGGCTCCATCGAGAACCGCTGCCGCTTCCCGCTCATGGTCATCAAGGCCATCCGCGCCACCGTGGGCGACAGCATGCTCATCGAGCTGCGCATGAACGGCAACGACGAGGCCGAAGGCGGCATCACGCCTGAGGAATGCGCCGAACAGGTCAAGATTTTCGAGCCCTACATCGACATGGTGCACATCACCTGCGGTCACCGCGTGGACGCCATGACCCGTCCCAAGCAGTGCCCCACCGGCTTCGACCGTACGGCCCACAACGCCTACGCCAGTGAAATCGTGAAGAAGTCCGGCGTGAAAATTCCCGTGGGCACCATCGGCGGCATCTACGACCCCGCCGTGGCCGAAGAAGTGCTGGCCAAGGGCCAGGCCGACTATGTGCTCATGAGCCGTTCCGCCATGGCCGACCCTGAAATCATCAAGAAGGCCAAGGAAGGACGCGAAGACGACATCCGTCCCTGCCTGCGCTGCAACTACTGCATGGACCACGGCCGCCGCGTGGCCATCTCCAAGGATC
>CASFUJ010000028.1 GCA_949297645.1 uncultured Desulfovibrionaceae bacterium | reverse complement strand
GGTCTACCGGAAGAAGCTCCAGGACGCCCACCAGGGCATCGTCCTGGCCCTTCACATTAAGTCTCCCACGCCCAACGAGGTATATTCCTGCCGGAAACATACGATAGAGACGGCCTATTATGCGGAGGGCGCGTATTGGCTTGGACAGATACGTTTTGCAGAAAATAAAAAGAAAAGGACTATTTTGGTTCAGCTTAAATTTAACCATCGGCTAAACAACAAAAAAATTCAGTTTAATATAGACGAAGAATCTGATGGCACACAGCGTTTAGTTGATTTACTTCCAATGTTATTTACCATTGGTAAGAATTCAACTATTTACTTTGTTGATGAAATTGATAGAAGTTTGCACACAAAACTTTCTCTATTTTTACTTGATGAATTTACACATAGAGCACAAGAAGGAAGCAATCAAATTATTTTTACTGCACATGATGTGAACTTAATAAATCTAGACAACTTTCGACAAGATGAAATCTGGTTTATTGAAAAAACTCAAATGGGTGAATCTATATTAAAGCCATTTTCTGATTTTGAAGTCAAAAACGGTCAAGATACTTTAAAATCCTATTTAAGTGGTAGATTTGGTGCTGTTCCAATGATAAGGAGGATGTACTAATGCCGCTTCTAAAAAGTAGAGTGCCTTTTAGTCCGCAAGCTCCTTTCCGAAAGGTTAGGCCAACAACCAGTAAGATTATTTTTCTGTCATGCGAAGGAAGTGTGACAGAGGAAGAGTACTTTAATTTGATTTCAGATATTTATAGTGAAATAAAAAGTAAGATCCAGTTTATTTCTGTTGCCGAAGATGCTATTTTTACTGCTCCTAAATGTAGAACACAAGATCAAGTGAGACTGCTCAGCAAAGTACGTCCGAAACATTTGGTTGAACGAATTGAGCAATTTAAAGATGAAAAAGATGCTCTTTATCAGTTTAAAAAGTATCCTGAAGATGAATTTTGGATTTTAACAGATGTGGATCAGAATTGGTCAAATCAAATTATTGACCATAAAAATGAAAAGACTTATAAAGATGAGTGGGATGATGCAATATCAATATGTAAAGAAAAAGGATATCACTATGCAGTAAGCAATCCTTTTTTTGAAATATGGCTACTATTGCATCATGACCAACCTTCTGATGAAGATAAAAGATTTGCCGTGTCTGATAATCATTCTTATGAAAAAACAAATCACTTTCTGACAAGGCTGTCAGAGCTTGGCGTACCTTTAAAAGACAAAAAACATATCAACTATTTAAACTATAACGTTAAAAAAATTGAAACAGCAGTTTGTCGAGCTGAGGAGTTACATGTTGATAAGACAGATATGTGTCCACGGTATTTCGCCACTACGGTATATCTGCTCTTGAAGAAAATATTTGAACTGCTACCAAAAGAAATCTCAGCAAAAGATTAGACAGATAACATAGTTAGTGTACCCATTCTTATCGTATGGATAAATAGATTTCAATTTGCCGAATAATTTTTATGGGGGAGGGTATAATCACGCAATACATATGGCATCAGTACTTTCTGCCGACAACACTATGGTAACAAAAAATTAGAAAGTTTCTGACTCTATCGCGTGGGAATAGCAAAACAATCACCCCGGAGTCCGAAAGGCCCCGGGAGGGGGCATGTCATGGGCCCCCACACAGCCAAAACGTTTCCCCTTTCGAATGCTTCCGCACTCACGTTTCCGGTCCGCGTCCTGTCCTGCGCATAAAGGCCGCCGCATGCCGGAACGCCTCCGCAGACATTCTTCCCCTGCGCCGCGCCCCGTCCCCGGCAGGCGGACGTTTGAAAGAACGCAGAGCATCCCGAAATCGCATGACGCCCTTTCCTCCTGCCGGAGAAACACATGCTCTTTCTCATCCGCACTCTGAGACCGGACGAATACCCCCTGCTGGAAGACTTTCTGTATGAGGCCATCTTCCAGGAAGACGGTCTGCCAAAAATTCCGAGGACCGTCGTCCGTCTGCCCGAACTTCGACGTTATATCGAACAGTTCGGCGCAGAAAAAACGGATACGGCCCTGTGCGCGGACGCAGAAGGCATTGTTGCGGGCGTCGTGTGGGTGCGGCACATCCGCGGATTCGGTCATGTGGACGACGCCATGCCGGAACTTGCCGTCGCCGTACTTGAGAAATACCGCCGTCAGGGCATGGGCGGCGCGCTCATGAAGGCCATGCTCGCCCGCCTTGAGCGCGCAGGATATCCCGGAGTCTCCCTTTCCGTACAGAAAAGAAATCCTGCGGCCCGCCTGTACCTTCGTCTCGGCTTCCGCATCGCCAGAGAACACGGAGAAGAATATGTCATGGAATACCGCTTCCAGGTCCGCCCGATGCAAGGCATCCCCGGAACGGACGGACTGCCGCCGCGCGGAGAACTTCTTTGAGCGCGTCTATGATATCGTCCGCTCGGTCCCGCCCGGACAGGTCATAAGTTACGGACAGACGGCCTTTCTTGCGGGCAATCCGCGCATGGCAAGGCAGGTCGGCTGGGCTCTCCATGTCTGTCCCGGAGACGTCCCCTGGCACCGGGTCGTCAGAAAGGACGGAAGCCTTCCCGGTCTTTCCGCAGAAAACCCGCTCCGGCAGCGGCGTCTTCTGGAGGCGGAAGGCGTCGCCTTCGATGACGCGGGACGCGTTCTTCACGTGCATTTTGAAGAGACGACGGAGCCGTCCGAAAAGGCCGCGCTTTGCGCCCGTGCGGCCAAGGATGCACTTGAAGGGCTATAAACGATATGCTACCGTCCAAGACTGACGGAGAGATAACCCGCTTGAGGAGTTTTTATAGATGTTTGGCATCGGCAGCACGGAATTGCTGGTCATCCTGGTTGTGGCGCTTCTTGTTCTCGGCCCCAAGAATCTGCCCAAAATCGCCCATACGCTCGGCCGCGCCATGGGAGAATTCCGCCGCGTTTCCACGGAATTCCAGCGCACCCTCAATACGGAAATAGCCTTTGAGGAAGAAAGTGAAAAGGCGAAGGCCAGAAAGGCCGAGACCGACAAGGCACAGGCTGCCTCCGGCTCTGCCGGCAGCTCCGCCCCGGATTCGGAAAACAAGGCCTGAGCGGACGACCGGTATGGAAGAAAAAGACTACTCCCTTCCCCCGGCCGACGGGGAGACCGTGAAAAGGCAGACACTGAAACGCCCCACGCCCGCAAGACGTCGGGCTCTTTCGGTCCGGCCGACGACGCCCCGGTCGCACAAGGCGGACTCCGGGCACGGCATGGAGGAAAAAAAGCCTCCCCTTGCTCCGACCGACCGGACAAAAGAACAGGATACCGGCTCCGTCACGGAACCGGATCTTGCTTCGTACTATGCCGCGGCCGCATCTGCGGCCGTATCGGGTCACACCTTCGACGCGGACAAGACGCCCTCCGACGATGCTCCCGATGCTCCGGCGCAGGATGAGCCTTCCGTCAAGGCTCCCTCCGCGCAAACGCCTGCCGCGGAGCCCGGCGCAGACGAAGCGGCAATGCCGGAAGACGCAGACGCGCCCGCCGATATTTCCGGAGACGGCAGTCCGCACGGCCCCCTCAATCTCTTCTCCGAAGAAAAGGAGGAAAGCGCCCCGGAACAGGAAGACTCCCCTTCCGGACAGGAGAAGGCCGGGGCGGAGTCTGAACAGACCGAGCCTGTACCGCCCTATGAAAGCGCTCCCGTCATCGCCGCGTTCCAGACGCCGGAAAAGCCGGAGGAACGTACGCCGCAGACGAGGACGGAAGACGAGGACGAAGAAGAGGAAGGCGCGGAAGACGACGTGCCCATGAGCATCATCGGGCATCTCAACGAACTGCGCCGCCGCCTGTTCCGCATCGTCATCATCGTCCTTCTCGGTTTCGTGGCCTTCTACGGCGTGTCCGAACCGCTGTACGGCATACTGTCCGCGCCGCTTCAGGCCTGCATGCCGGAAGGCAGCAAGCTCATCTACACCTCTCCTCAGGGCGCCTTCTTCACCTACATGAAGGTGGCCCTCGTGGCCTCGCTGTTCGGTACGAGTCCCTTCAGCTTCTACCAGATATGGGCCTTCATCGCGCCCGGTCTCTACCGCGAGGAGCGGCGGGCCGTGCTGCCGCTGGCCTTCTTCTCCTCCATCTTCTTCCTGGCGGGCGCGTCGTTCTGCTTCTTCCTGGTGTTTCCCATCGCCTTCCAGTTCTTCATGGGCTTCGCCACCGACACCATCGTCCCCATGATTTCCGTGGAAGAATACCTCAGCTTCGCGCTCAAACTCCTCATCGCCTTCGGCGTGGTGTTCGAGATGCCGCTGTTTGCGTATTTCCTCTCGCGCTTCGGCCTTCTCACCCCGGCCTTCATGCGCCGCTCGAGGCGTTATGCCATACTGGTCATCTTCATCGTGGCCGCCATTCTCACTCCGCCGGACGTGTTCTCCCAGTGCCTCATGGCCCTGCCCATGCTCCTGCTCTATGAAGTGAGCATCTACGTCTCGGCCATGGCCTACAGAAAGAAGGACGAGGGCAAATCATCGCAGCAACCTGAAACTACGGAAGAAAAGGAAGCGTAATGCAGCAGGAACATCCCATACGCTCCGCGTCGCTCTCGCGCTCCACGGGTGAAACCTCGGTCAGACTGGACCTTGTACTGGACGGAAAAGGCGAGACCACCATCTCCACGGGTTTCGGCATGCTCGACCACATGCTTACGCTTCTCGCCTTCTGGGCGAAATTCGATATGCGCCTTACCTGCTCCGGCGACATGCACGTTGATGCCCACCACACCACGGAAGACGCGGCCCTGTGTCTGGGCAAAGCGCTTCGCGAAGCCCTCGGCGACAGAAAGGGCATAGCCCGCACAGGCTGGGCCAGAGTGCCCATGGACGAGGCTCTTGCCGACGTCACCGTGGATTTGTCGGGCCGACCGTGGCTGGAATTTCGGGGCGACGATCTTCTGCCTCCGGTCATGGCCGGAGAGGAGAAGGACGTCTGGCGGGAGTTCTACAAGGCGCTCGCCGCCGCTGCGCAGTGTAATCTGCACATTTCGTTCCAATACGGCAGAAACGGCCATCATCTTCTGGAATCCGCCGCCAAGGGGCTGGGCCTTGCGCTGGCGCAGGCTGTACGACGCAGCGACGACCGCATGCCCAGCACCAAGGGGAGTCTCGACTGATGTTTTTCCGCCATTTTCTTCTTGCCCTGTGCAGTCTCTGCCTTCTGGCCGGCTGCCAGAAAGCCCCCGAGCAGCAGCGCCTCATCATGCCCGACCTGGTGGTGGCCATCGCACCCTTCACCCAGCCGACGCAGACCAACGAGCTCCTCTCCGGTTTCATTCCCGAAGACCAGCAGAAGATCTCCGAAGAAACGCTGGCCAAAATGGACGCGCTGTTCCGCGACAAACTGAACCCCAAAAGCCATCCCTATGTGTTCCTGAGCGACGCCGACATCGAGGGCGACATGGTCAGGGACGCGCGCGGTCGCCGAAGCGCCATCATGACCTGGGCCGTGCGTGCCAGAGACGCCGGAGCCGACATGATCATCGTGCCCCAGGTCATCACCATGCAGGAACGCGTGGGCAGCAAGGCCGGCGTGGTCTCTGCTGCGGCCGTCAATGAGGACTTCTATCTCATCGACGCGCGCGAACCGGTCACACTTGTCATGCGCAGCCACTTTGCCGAAGAGCAGAAGCCGCTCTCCAGCGACATCACCAGAATAGGCGCCTTCTTCCGCCGCGGCGGCGGCTGGGTCACGGCTCTCGAGCTCGCCGCGGAAGGTATGGACAAAGCTGTGGAGGAGTTCGGCCTATGATCATCTTCCCCGCCGTGGATTTGCAGGACGGCAAGGCCGTACGGCTGAAACAGGGCAGGGCCGACGAGTCCACCGTCTTCAATGACGACCCCGTGGCCGCCGCGCTGCACTGGCAGCAGCAGGGCGCGGAATGGCTGCACCTCATCGACCTCGACGGCGCCTTTCAGGGCAGAAGCGTCAATGCGTCCCTTGTGGCCCGCATAAGCTCCGCTCTGGACATTCCCATCGAACTCGGCGGCGGTGTGCGCGATGAAGACGCGGCGCGCATGTGGTTCGATGCCGGCGTCACAAGGCTCATCATCGGAACCATGGCGTTGGAGAAGCCGCAGGAGTTCGCCCGCCTCTGCTCGCTGTTTCCCGGCAGAATAGGCGTCTCCCTCGATGCCGTGGACGGCCGCCTCAAGACGCGCGGCTGGGTGACCGACGCAGGTCTTACGGTGGATGAAGTTCTGCCCCGCCTCGTGGGGGACGGAACGGCCTTCATCATCTATACCGATATCGCCCGCGACGGCATGCAGAGCGGCGTGAACATGCCCATGCTCACCCATCTTGCCACGGTAAGTCCCGTGCCCGTGGTGGCCGCAGGCGGCGTAGCCACGCTGGACGACATCAAGGCCCTTTACCCCCTCAGCGTGAACGCGCATCTGGAAGGGGCCATTTCCGGCCGCGCCATCTACGAGGGCACGTTGAACCTGCCGGAAGCCATGGCCTGGATACGGGCACAGAAAGCCTGACCTGCCTTTCACATCCCATCGAAAAGCCCGCGCCGATTTCCGGTGCGGGCTTTTCGTCGTTCTCAAGGCCGCGCCTGTCTTTCCACAGCCGCGACCGCCAAGCCTCCGCTTCCGTATTCCCGAAGACCCGAACCTCTTCCATCCACCGTTCCGAAACGTCTTTCCGATTCCATTTTCTCTTCACGACCATCCTGCCTCTCTTTCCGTCCAAAACAGACGTGCGCACTCTCCGCACGGCCACGTTTCAGCAAAAAACAGTATCCCACGGACTCCATGCACGATTCCGCCTGAAAATACGCCCGCCTCCAAAGACCGGAAGGTCGCACGCTTTTTACCGTGCTGCAGTCCTGTTTCAATCTTACCCGGAAAAAGGCAGCGACCGTTTCATTTGATACACTGTATGTCGTTTTCTGTAACAGCGTTCAGGCTCATGGAGCGGCATCATCTATTATTAATATAATATTTCAGTATATTGCATTTTATTTTCTTTCCCATGACACTGCCGAAGCAACCCGCCATGAAACGATTGACAGTTTTTCCGTTTCTTTTTCTCATACCATCATGAAAGTGTACCCGAAGGATGACGGGCCCTTTCATGGACAGAGGCCCATGCTTTACGCATGGCAAACGCAACGGCCCACACAGGCACGGAGGTCTCATGTTCAACAAGGCTCTGCCGGAATGGCTTGAATCCCGCATTGCGGGAAGGCCGCTCACTGCCGGAAACCGGCGCATCATCAAAGCCCTGAGCGACGAACCCGCAGTCTTTCTGCTGGTAAGCGTGAAGGAATTCTCCAGACTGGCCCAGGTTTCCCCGGCCACCGTCATCCGTTTTGTCCGCTTTCTCGGCTATGCAGGCTATGCCGACTTTCAACAGGAACTCAAGGAACGACTTTTCCAGCCCAGCAAGCTGACTTCCGTCTTCAACTACCTAGAAGACGGCGGAAGCGGCAGTTGGGATATCATCGACCAGATATACAGGGCCGAAAGCGAAGAGCTCTCCCGCAGTCTCGCCGCCATAGACCCTGCCACTCTGCAGAGCGCCGCATCCCTTGCGGCAAGAGCAGAACGCATACACCTCATGGGTTTCGGCTCCTCCATAGCCCTGACCCGTTTTCTGCAGTACCGCCTCATGCGCATAGGACTCGACGTGGTCGATATGTCGCCCGTTTCGGCCATCAACATGCTGGCCGAGCACTGCGTCCACATGAATCCGCGAAGAGACGTCATCATCACCGTGAGTTTCCGCGGAGTGTACGAAACCATCAATCACCTTCTTCACTTCGCCGAGGCCTTCAACATTCCGAGCATCGCCTTCTCGGAGAACGCCGATTCCGAAATCAGCCGCCTTTCCACCTGCCGCATTCCCATAAGGAGAGCCGTCATCCACGAATTCAAATCCCTTGCCGTTCCCATGAGCCTCATGAACCTGTTCGTCATGCAGACGGCCGCCTTCATCGACCCGGGTAAAGGCACCATTGCGCGAAGGCTGGTGTGGTTCCGCCACTACCAGGAAAAAAACGAACTGTAGCGCCCATGCCGAACACGCGAAGAGGCAAAGAACCCCCACGACAAAAGCACGGCCCGGCCCATGCCGGAGCCTTTTCCAAGGACCGCTCTTTCGAAAAAGCCTTTCCCGAAAGACGCGGAAAACGCCACATCACCGGAGGCCAACCATGAAGATTCCCAAGAAAAAAAGTGTGTTCGAACAGTGGCTGCAATATCTGGGCCTGCCTCTCGCCCTTATCTGCTTTGCCGCCTTCTACACCATGTCCACGCCGGAAGGGCTGACCGTACAGGGACAGATTTCCCTGGCCGTCTTCGCCATGGCGTTCATCCTGTGGGTATCCGAAGCGCTGCCCACCTATACCACCGCGCTGCTCTCGCTGGTCATCCTCGCGCTGACCGGAGCATGGACGGAAAAAAACATCCTCGGCGTGTTCGGCTATGACGTCATCTGGCTCATGCTGGCGGCCTTCATCATCACTTCGGGCATGGAGAAATCCGGCGTGGCCCGCCGCATGGCCCTGTGGATGGTGACGCGCTTCGGCAAGACGGCCGCCGCCACGCTCATGGTGCTCATGATTACCAACTTCATCATCGCCTTCGTGGTGCCTTCCACCACGGCCCGCGCGGCGCTCATGCTGCCCATCTGCCTGCTGGTGGCGCAGACCTACGGCGCAAAGCCCGGCGAAAGCAATTTCGGCCGCATCATGATGATTCAGGAAGTCCACGCCAACAACATTTCCACCACCGGTATCCTCACCGCCACCGCTCCGCAGATTCTGGCCATCGGTCTCATCAAGGACCTCACCGGTCAGAACGTCACCTGGATGGACTGGCTGGCCGCCTCCATGCCCATAGCCGTAGGCACCATGCTCATTTCCTTCCTCCTCGGCTTCATCCTCTTCCCGCCGGAAGTGAAGACGCCGCAGGGCAAGGGCGTGGAAGAACTGAAGGAGCAGCTCTCTTCCATGGGTCCCCTCTCCGGCGTGGAATGGCGCGCCATCATCATCTTCGCGCTCACGGTGTTCCTGTGGGCCACCGGCCCGTGGCATGTGGCCATGTTCGGCGTGAACATCAGCCTCGTCATGGTAGCCATCCTCGCGGGCACGGCGCTCTTCCTGCCCGGCATAGGCTTCCTTACATGGAAGGAAACCTCCATCCCCTGGGACCTCATGCTCTTCAGCTGCGGCGCTTATGCCGTAGGTCTGGCCTTTGAAAAGTCCGGCGCGGCCAGCTGGGCCATGAACTGGATTTTCTCCGGCATGGACATCAACTCCATGCCCTTCTGGATGGCCTTTGCCATCGTCATGGCCGTGGCCACGTTCAGCCATATCGTGTTCTCGTCCAAGGTCGTGCGCACGGTCATCCTCATTCCCACCGTGGTGGGTCTGGCCAAGGCGGCAGGCATCAATCCCTTCGCTCTGGCGCTGCCTGCGGCCTTCACCATTGCCGACAGCATCACCCTTCCTCCCAACTGCAAGCCCAACCTGATTTTCTACAGCACGGGCTACTTCACCGTTCTGAACCAGCTCACCTACGGCATTCTCGTGCTGCTCGGCAAGGTCGCGCTCATGACCCTCGCCTCCGTCACCTGGTTCAAGATTCTGGGCATCTGCTAGGAGTACGACCATGAAAAAATCCCTGCTTTGCGCAGCCCTTCTCAGCCTTTTCTGCCTCTTCGCCCAAAAGGCGCAGGCCGCTCTTCCCGAATATGCCGAAACCCTTTCCGCCGACGGCCTGAACGCCGCCGTCTCCGCAAGCTGGAAGAGCAACGACGCTTCCGCACGGGCGCTTCTGCCCGTGCCCGCCAAGGGTAAACTCGACGCCGTCGCCGTACAGGGCGCCGAGGCCGGTCAGGCGGAAATCACCCGTGTGAACGGCGAAACCGTGCTGCTTGTCCCCCTCTCTGCCGTCAGCGGTCCTGTGGAAGTAAAGGCCACCTGGACCATACCGAACTTCTTCAAGCATATCGTCAAGGGCGGAGACGAAGGCCCCAGCGGCCGCGGCGACACCACCCCCCTCAAGTACGCCATCGTCAACACCACGGGTCTCGGCTTTGAAAAGGCCGCCCTGTCCCTGAACCTGCCTGAAGGCATGCGCCTTTTCCAGGCCGCAGGCAAGAATGTGACCTTCGTGCAGAAGGATGATACCTATACCGTTACCAAAGCCGTGAGCGGCAAGAAGGGCGCACCCGGCCTCGCCCCCGGCGGCAAGCTCGACCTCGACGTCACCATGATGCCGCCCGAAGGCAAAAATTCCTTCCTTCTGTGGGCGGCGGTGCTGGCCATCAGCGCCTTCAGCCTCTACTACCGGCGCGACCTCATCCCCGGCCGTTCTGGACAACAGCGCGGTGCCGCATGAAGATTCTCTATCTGATTATGGACGGACTCGGCGACCGGCCGGTGGAGAGCCTCGGCATGAGGACTCCTCTGGAGGCCGCCTCCACCCCCTGCCTTGACGAGCTGGCCAGAAAGGGCATGACCGGCCTCATGTATCTGCTCTCTCCGGGCGTGCCCGTGGGAACCGACGTGGGCCACATCTGCCTCTTCGGATACGACCCGGCGCTGATATACACCGGTCGCGGTCCCATCGAGGCCGTGGGCGTGGGCTGTGAAATGAAGCCCGGCGAACTGGCCTTCCGGGGCAATTTCGCCACGGTCAACGAACAGGGGCAGGTGGTGGACAAGCGCGCCGGACGCATCCGCGAACGCACGGACGAACTGGCAAGAGCCCTTTCCGGCATGGACCTCGGCGACGGCGTGCATGTACGCGTCAAGGAGGCCACGGAGCACAGAGCCGCCGTCATCTTCAGCGGGCCGGGCCTCAGCACGAAGCTCACCAACGCCTATCCCTCCTCCCTGCGGCCGCTCCCGCAGGACTTTCCCTGGGTGAAGGCCACGGAGCCGGAGGCCGAAGCCTTTGCCGCCAAGGTCAACGACTTCATGCGCCGTGCGCAGGAAATCATGGCCGCCCTGGACGTGAACAGGGAACGCAGGGAGCGTGGAGAAAAGCCCGCCAACGCCATTCTGCTGCGGGGACCGGGCTTCATGCCGGACGTTCCTCCCTTCAGCTCCCGCTTCCCCGGTCTGCGCACCGGACTTGTAGTGGCGCAGGAAACCGTACTCGCCCTGGGCAAGATGATGGGCATGACCATCGGCAAGGCCCCGGGCATGACGGGCGGTATGGAGACCGACTTCGACGCCAAGGCCAGAGAAGCCCTGCGCCTGCTGAAGGACCATGACCTTGTCTTCGTCCATGTGAAGGGGCCGGATCTTGCCGGGCATGACCATCTGCCGGAAACGAAAAAAAGCATCATCGAAAAGGTGGACGCCATGCTCGCCTCCATTCTCGAAGGGTACGGCGAACCCCTCATCGTTGCGGCGGGCAGCGACCACTCCACGCCCTGCGCCTTCGGCGAACACTCCGGCGACCCTGTGCCGATACTGCTCTCCGGCCCGGGTCTGCGTACCGACGGCACCACGGCCTACAACGAATCCGCCGCCCTCGGCGGAGGTCTCGGCCGGCTCAGCGGACGGGATTTTCTCAACGTCGTGCTGAATGCTGCCTACCGCGTCCCCAAACAGGGCTCATAACAACAGAGCGTCGGCGGTCTTCCGGCCGCCGACGCCTCAGAAACGGAGCAAACATGCGTATCATCTGTTGCGGCGGCGTCGGCGAACAGGGCAGAAGCTGTGTTCTGCTGCATGCCGACGACGAATCCATACTTATGGCGGACTGCGGCGTCAAACGCGAGTTCTCCCCCGGCCTGCCCGGCAGTTACCCCGTACTGCCGGACAATCTTCCCAAAAGCTTTCCCCTGCTGCTGACTCACGCCCATGAAGACCATGTGGCCTCCATCCCGTGGCTCATCGCGCAGGGGTATCGTCCCGAAGTCTATACCACGCGCCGTACCGCCACCCTCGGCGCGGACTACTGCCGCACCTGGCTCAAGGCCGTGGACAAAGCCATCGCCGCCACCGGCGGGCAGCGCCCCTACCATGAGGAACATATTGACGCCATCGACTGGCACATCCTGCCCGAAGGCGAGTGCACCATAGGCCCGTGGAAGATACGCCACGGTCTGGCGGCCCATACTCCGGGCTCCTGCTGGTTCCATGTGACGCATACGGCCTATCCTGAATGCACCGTGGGCGTGAGCGGCGACTGGACGTCCAGAAACCTCGTCTATCCCGTGCCGGAGTTCCCGGCCTGCGACGTGTTCATCACCGACGCCTCCGGCTCCGACGGAGACGGGGAAGGCCTCGACAAACTGGCAGAGCTTGTGCCGCTCTCTCTCGAAAGGCCCATACTCCTCCCCCTGCCCAGAATGGGCCGCTGCCAGGAAATGCTCTCCCTCATGGCCTCCCTGCCGGAACTGACCGGCAAACAGGGCGCCGTGGCCATGGAAGCCCCGCTTGTGGACGCCATCGACATCTGGCTCGGCGACGAAGCCGTACAGGGCAAGGGACGCGAAGCGCTGGAAAAGGCAAAAGACCTCTTTACCTCAGGCCGGTGGATACGCTTCAAGAAGCCGGAAGAGGTTCCCGCCGGGCCCCGCATCATCGGCGCCATGGACGCCATGCTCAGCGTCGGCCCCTCCGCGCAGCTGAGCGAACAGGTACTGGCACAGGGCGGACTGGTCATCTTCAGCGGCCATGCCGCGCTGGGGACGCCGGGACGCACACTGCTGGATTCCGGCAATCCCGATGTGCTGCGTCTGCCATGGAAAATCCATCCCGAAGCGGCGGATGTGGAAAAAGTCGCATCTCAGATAAAACCTTCCAAAATCATTCTTGTGCATACCCCCTACGAACGCGCCCGCGCCATCGCTCTTTCTCTGAAGGAAAAGCTGGGGGTGGACGTGGTCGCCCCGCAGGTAGGTGACGAAATCATCATGCCGTAACCGCTCCGAGCCTTCCCCTGCTCCTCGCGGCGTGCATGCGGCCGGAAGCCTTTCAGGCTTTCGGCCGTTTTTTCACGGACTGTTCTGTGAACCGTCCGTTCAAAACGCCCGCCCGCCTCTGCGTTCCGCCCCCAAAAGATCGGACGACAACGACTGCCCCTTTTGCCTTGAGTACTGATGATGAAATAAATTCAAGGGGAAAGATACAATTTGTTACTTGACATATACCCCTTTTCAACGGTACTGCACGCCGAGAGCCACCCCATCACGCAAGGTACGACCATGCCCGCAGACCATCCAGACAGTCCATTCATCATCAACGCCCAGAGCTGAACGACCTTGCGATTCCCTCCCGCAGGCCGGGCAGCCTGACGTGGAGGACCCATGTTTTCCCTTCTCCTCCGCCGTGTTCTGCGGCTTCTTTACCGCGCGCCCGCAGGACGCGCTCCAAAGCATCCATAGCGGCATGTCGCTTTCCCTCCGAAGCGCCGTCCCTCTGTGTCTCTTCCGACGCATCCCCGTTCCGGCATGATACCGCTCTTCTTTCCCTCACCCGTCAGAAAACATCCTTGTAAAGGAGTATGCCATGCAAAGTCACAGTACCATCTCCCCATCCGCTGTCCCCTGTCGTTCCCCCCTTTCTGCCACCTCAGAGATTCAGGAGGAAAAAGGCCATGACCCGTAGCGCCCTGCTCCCCTTCATCCGTCCCCTGTCCGGCATCTGCCGTGCTCTGCCTACCGCAACGCTGTTCGCTTTTACGCGCTCTCCCTCCACCGTACCGTCTTTCTTTCCCGGCCTCCCGCTCCTGTCCGGCCCGCACGGCGCAGACACCCGCTACCATGAAGCGGCGGAATGTTCCCTTCCCGTCACGTCCGGCCATATTTCCCTCCGGCCCGGCATGCGCGTCAATGAGGCCCTCCGGTATGCGGGAAACGCCGCCGTCCCGCACGAAAACCTGCACACCTTCTATGTGCTCGACAGCGAAGATCGCCTTCTCGGCGTCGTCTCCCTGAGGGCGCTGCTTTGCGCCGAAGACGACGCCTTCATAGCCGATGTCATGCAGCCGTCTGCCGCCGCGGCCTGTACCTCGTGGCCGTGCTCCAGAATCATGGAGACGCTTCTGCGCTCCTCCCTGCCCGCCCTGCCTCTGGTGAATGAACACGGCGTCATGCTCGGTCTTCTCACGAAAGACCATCCCGGTAAAACCACCGTCTCCCCGTCCGCCGCAGAAGAGACGGAACTCGACATCCTGCATTCCCCGCTTTTCGCCATGTTCAGAAACCGGGTGTTCTGGCTGGTATTTCTCACGTTCTTCGGCGTCGTCACCAGCTCCTTCGTCGCCGCGCAGGAGGAAATGCTCTCCCGGGTCATCGTGCTCGCCGCCTTCATCGCTCCCATCGTGGACATGGGCGGCAATACGGGAAGTCAGTCCGCCACGCTGGTCATACGAGCCATGTCCGTGGGCGATGTGAGCCTCTGCCGCACGGATCTGCTGCGCGTGCTCCGGCGCGAGCTGCCCGTGGCCTGCGCCCTCGGCGCGGCCGTGTCCGTCATGGAATGCGTCCTGTCCTTCTTTTCCAAGGGACTGGATACGAGACTGCTCATGACCGTAGGGCTCAGCATGTTCACCTGCACGACGGTCGGGAGCGTCATAGGCCTCATGCTGCCCTTCCTCGCCCGACGCATGGGCGCAGACCCCGCCACGCTTTCTTCGCCGCTCATCACCTCCATCATGGATCTGCTCGGCGTATTCATCTATTTCGGCTTTGCCTGGCTGCTGCTCGGCGACATGCTTGTCTGAAAACACAAAACGCCTCTTTGAAAGAGGCGTTTTGTGCATGCATCTCTGTGAACGGAAACGTTATTTTCTCAAGGTGAGCAGCAGTACGGAGCCGATGACGAAAACGCAGCCCAACCATCCGATGAAAGAGAAATTCTCTTTCCACAGCCACCAGCACAGCAGCGTGCTCACCACAGGTTCCAGATTGCCCAGAATGGCGGCCTGCACGGGAGAGAGATAACGCAGAGACTGCCCGTACCAGTAGTAGGAAACATAGGTGGACACGACGCTGAGGACGAAAAGCGCTCCTGCGGCATGCAGGCTCATGGGCCCGAGATGCGCAAAGAAGGAAAGCACCACGGCGGCCGGAAGAAAGGTCATGGCAAAAAGGGCCTGCGTGGAATAACGGTCCTTGTACCAGGTGAAGAAAAGGAACTGAAACGCATAGGTGAACCCGGAAAGCAGACCGCAGGCCAGTCCTATATAGGAGACTTCGCCTCCGAGGCTGCCGCCGGAAAGGCAGACCAGCGTCGTGCCCGCCATGGCCAGAGCCAGAGCCGCCACCTTCGTCGAGTTTATGGCTTCGTGGAACAGTATGCGCGAAAAGAACGCCACCCAGGCCGGGGCCGTGAACATGAGAATGATGGCGATGGCTCCGCCGCTTTTCTGGATGGAAATCTGCAGGGAAAGGATGACAAGGGACACGTTGACGGCGCCGAAAAGCACCATGCTCACCAGATCCCGTCTCCCGGCCTTCAATCCCCCGGAGAGAAGGGCGTGCACAAGGAAACACATGCCGGAAACGGCCATGCGCCAGAACGCCACGGTAGCGGGATCCATGCCTTCGGCAAAGCACACGCGGGACACCGGGCCGATGATGGCCCATGCCAGCGCGGCAAGCACGCAGTATATCGTCCCTATCCAGAAGCCGCGATTGTTCAAACCGACCTTTTTCACTCACTCTTCTCCGCTATGCCATACGTCATGTTCCCCGCTCCGGCCAGCTCGGAAAAACGCGATACGGCAATGTCCAGAGCCCTTTCCAGGTCCGCCCGCGGGGAAAAGGCATAAATGACCGTCAGCAGACGACGGCTTTCCAGCCGCACCATGGCCCGCGTGGAGTCGCTGGTGGGACTGCCCACGGGACCTCTGTCGTCAGCCAGAAGCGGCATATTCTCCAAATCCACGGCGTCCTTGCCTATGCCGGCATAGCTCTCGCCCGGCAGGCCGCGCCGCAGTACCAGAGCGCCTTCCAGATGGTCCCTGTCGTAGGAGCCCAGAGAAAGTCCCGTTTCCAGAGAAACAAGGTTGTTCACATCCACCACGGAATTGATGTGGTAGAGTCCCTTGCCCT
>CASFUJ010000027.1 GCA_949297645.1 uncultured Desulfovibrionaceae bacterium | reverse complement strand
TCCGTTTTCCGCCGCTTTCACGGCGGCGAAGGTCCCGGCAGGACCGCCGCCTATCACGGCCACATCGCATTGCAGTGTTTTCATACCGTTCTCCTGGTGGGGAAAGAAAGATTTTCCATCTGAAAAGAAATGGAAAAACACTTCGTTACCTTTTAGAGTCCAAGAATACATAATACGCCCGCCATGCTCAACAACATTTTTCGGAACGCATGAAGAAATGGCTTCCCGGACCATAAAACCGACAGTATGACGACCATGGACATCATACTGCCGGTTTTTCTCAGACGACGCATCGCCGAAGAACACGTCATGTTGCGGAAGTTTCCGAGCAAATGCTTTTCAGGCACGCTGCATCTTTTCTTTTATACTGAAATTTATAACATTTCCTTAACATTTTTCTACAGCGCCGCCCTGCCGGACTCTCCTGTGCGGATGCGTATGACGTCGTCCACGGGCAGAATGAATATCTTACCGTCGCCCACGGCTCCGGTTCCGGCGTTCTCCAGAATGATTCTGACGGCGTCCTTCACCTTTTCCTCCTCCATCACGATTTCCAGCATCATCTTGGAACGGAAATCCACCTCCATTCTCTGCGAACGGTAGATTTCCGTATGTCCTCTCTGGCGGCCGAAGCCGCGCACTTCCATAAGCGTCGCGCCGCCTATGCCGATGGCGCTCAAGGCCTCCTTCACGCGTTCCACGGTTTCCAGTCTCAGTATGACCTGCAGCTTCTTCAGCGCCGTTTCTTCCTTCATGGCAGTATCCTCGTCATGTTATATCTGATAGCCGGATTCGGAGTGTTCCGAAATATCGAGCCCCGTCACTTCCTTCTCCAGAGGCACCCGCAGTCCCACCAGCCTGTCGGTGAGCTTCAGGAGCAGAAAACTTGCCGGGAAGCAGAAACCCACCGTTGCCACCACGGACACGAACTGTACCCATAGCTGATGGGCGTTGCCGTAGAGAAGTCCGTCCACCCCGTTGACCGAGGCGCAGGCGAACACGCCCGTCAGAAGCGCGCCCAGCACGCCGCCCACGCCGTGGATACCCACCACGTCCAGCGCGTCGTCAAAATGAAAAACGCTCTTCAGGAAAATACCGCCGTAGCAGACCGCTCCGCCGAGAAGTCCCATGACGACGGCCGCCCACGGCTCCACGAACCCCGCCGCGGGAGTGATGACCACAAGACCGGCCACGGCCCCGGAGGCCGCGCCGAGCACGGTGAAGTGTCCGGTATGCCGGCGTTCCACCGCAAGCCAGCCGAGGATGGCGCATCCGGCGGAAAGATGGGTGGTGACGAGCGCGTTGGCGGCAAGGCCGTCGGCGGCAAGAGCGCTGCCCGCATTGAAGCCGAACCAGCCGAACCACAGAAGCCCCGCGCCGAGCACCGTCATGGGAATGTTATGGGGAAGACCGGCCCGACGTCCCAGGGTGGAGCGCCTGCCGAGCACCATGGCCGCGGCCAGCGCGGCCGAGCCCGAACTCATGTGCACCACGGCGCCGCCTGCAAAGTCCAGCGCACCCATCTTCATGAGCCAGCCGCCGCCCCATACCCAGTGCGCCATGGGACAATAGACCACGACAAGCCACAGAGCGGAAAAAAGCAGCATGGCCTGAAAGTGTATGCGCTCCGCGTACGCGCCGGAAATGAGCGCGGGCGTCAGCGCGGCGAACATACACTGAAAGGCCATGAAGGCCAGGGCAGGAATGGAGCCTCCCTCCAGCGGCTCCATGCCCACGTTGCGAAGAAAAAGATGGTTGAGACCGCCGATAAGGCCGTGAATATCACTTCCGAACGCCAGCGTGTAGCCGACAAGCGACCACAACAGCGCCCCCACGCCGAGAAGTACGAAACTGTGCATGGTGGTGGAAAGTACGTTGCGAGAGGCCACAAGCCCTCCGTAGAACAGAGCAAGCGCCGGCACCATGAGCATGACCAGCATGGCGCTGACAAGAACAAAACCCGTATCCGCCGCATTCATTCCAATATCCTCCTTCGAAAGCTTCGGATGATACGGGAGGGAATGCATGGAGCGTGCCAGATGGAAATATTATAATAACATCTTGAAATAACAGGATGTGAATATCGAGCGTCTTTTTTATGGAATCTTTTTGTACCGGCCGCGGCCCTCCGCTGTCCGGCGGCGCGGGAGAATACCTTCCCTTCCACCATGAAAACGCCGGTACGCTTTTGTACCGACCGCAGGCGACCGTTCTCTTTTCGTTCCTCTTTTTCCGGCAGCGGCCCTTCTTCCCTCTATCTTCACAGCGTTAAATAAAAAAAGAGGGGCGCCGCGCGGGCGCCCTCCTGCGAGTGCATGTCCTGTCGCTCATTATGGCCGGAAGCATGAAATCTCGTTCCCGCCTGAAACGGAGGCAGGATTGCTCGGCCTGGCCTTCCGTCATGCCCGGAACGCTTCAAGCCCGGCGGAGAGAAACATCCGCCTTTCCTCAGTGCATGGAGCAGGCTTCCAGCGCCTTGTCCAGCGTAGCGGTATGGTCGCGCAGACGACCGTAGGCGAAAAAGTAGCGGTGCAGCGTCCATGCTTCCAAATCGAGAATATCGAGCTTGCCCTCGCTCTCATCGCACAGAAAAGGCCGCAGGGCCTCCACCACTTCTCCGTCCGGAAACACGTCTCCTTCATAGCTGATACGCAGAAGATCGCCCTTCAGCTCCACGGCCTCGGAAATATACCAGTCCTCAAGTACGGTGCGCACGGCGCGCAGCGTTTCCTCCGTGGCGGGACTGAGCGCCCCGTAGGCCTTGACGAGAACAGGTCTCATGGTTCGTTCGCTCCAGGTATCACGCCGTTTCCGGCGCATGAGGGCAGAAAAACGCCGCACTCCGCAGACGGAGCGCGGCGGAAAGGAACGGGTCGGAACCTCTTCCGGCCCGTCAACGATCTTGAATACTAACGTACGGCGCTCATGATGGACATGGCCGCGTTGCCGAGGGCTTCCGCAAGCGTGCCGGAAAGCGTCTGCTCCGCAAGCGCCGAGCCGGGGATACCCGTCTTTTCCTGCTGCGCGCCGAAACTCTTCGTCACGGCAGCCTGCTTCTGGCTGTACAGACGGGTCTGAAGACGAATGACCGCATCATAGGTGCTGAGGTTCTTTTCCGTAAGCCACACGCGTTCCACCACGCCGCCCACGATGTAGTCGGGCTGACCGGCCTGCGCCTGCGCCATGGAGGAGGCCACGGACACCTGCGCCCCCTGACGGGCCAGCTCGTCGGCCAGAGACTGACTCACCCACTCGGCCACACTGGAGCTGGGCTGGAAAGGACTGCCGTCCTTGCGCACGCCGATATCGAGACGGCCGCGCTGGTCCTCGAACACCACAACGGTCACACGGGGAGCCGTGGCCACGGGCAGCGCCGCGGTTCCGCTGGTATTATACAGCAGGCGGACATTGTTCTGTGCCAGGCAGCCGGTAAGGGCTACGGCGGCGAAAAGCAGCACCGCGCAACATGCCATGGAAAGACGACGGAATTGCATCATACGTTACTCCTGAAAAAGGGATGGGCCATCCTAGCGCTTTTACGAGCGGGACGCAACGAGGTCTGCCCCGCCATCCGCAACCGTTTTGCCGCAAAAGGCGACGGAAAAGAACGATTCGGAGCGAACAGGCGGCCTGCCCGACAAAGAACGCTCTACAGTCCCATGCGTACCTGATAGAGCCGGTTGCCGCGCAGTACCTGAAGCAGAATCTGCCCCTTGAGAAAATCCCGGCGGAAGGCGTCGAGAAAATCCCGGCGGGAAGTCACAACTCTGCCGGAGACGGCGGTAACGGCATCCCCCTTCTGAAGCCCCAGATGTCCGGCCGGGGAATTCTCCTTTACCTGCGTGACCTCGGCGCCGCGTCTGCCGTCCTTCACGCTCATGCCCCAGCGCCGCAGAGCCAGCTTCTCCGCCGTGGCATCGTCGAAATCCGCGGTCTTCAGGGTGAACGTCTTTTCCCTGCCGTCACGCCATACCTTCAGGGTTACCGGAGCGTGAGGCTGATGATTGCGCATCAGGGAAAGGAACTTGTCCCTGTCGGTCACGGCGTTGCCGGAAAGTTCCGTAATCACGTCTCCGGGGCGCAGTCCCGCCTTGTCGGCGGGTCCGTCCTGAAATACCTCCGTCACAAGCAGCCCTTCCGCCCTGGGCAGACGCAGATATCTCGCCGTGCGCGGATCCACGTTCTGGCCGATGAGCGCAATCCACGGCGTGCTCACATGCCCCTGGTCGAGAATCTCGTCCACCACGCGCCGCGCCTTGCTGATGGGAATGGCGAAGCCTATGCCCTGCGCCCTGTCGTAGATGGCGGTGTTGACGCCCACAAGTTCACCGAGAATGTTGAGCAGCGGGCCGCCGCTGTTGCCGGGATTGATGGCGGCGTCGGTCTGGATGAGGTCGGTGAAGACGCCGTCCTCCGCCTCGATGGTGCGGCCTAGCGCCGATATCACGCCCGTGGTCACGGTATGGGAAAAGCCGTAGGGATTGCCGATGGCGATGACGGACTCGCCGGGCATGAGGTCGGCGGAATCGCCCATGGCCACGGCCGGAAGGTCCTTTGCCCCCCGGAGGCGCAGAACGGCGATGTCGAAATCCGGCTCCGCACCCACCACGTCGGCGTCATAGGTGCGGCCGTCCAGAAGACGCACGGAAATGGCGGAAGCGCCGTTCACCACATGGGCGTTGGTGAGCACCAGCGAGCGACGACCGTCTATGATGATGCCGGAGCCTATGCTTTCACTGCGAAAATCACGGCCGGGACGTCCGGGAACGTTGAAAAAGAAATCAAAGGGCATCATCTCCCGAGCGGCGCGGCGCTCCGCCAGCGTGCTCGTGATGTTCACCACCGCCGGAGCCGCATTGTTCACGGCCTGCACCACAGGCGTCATACGCTCCTGTTGTCGGGCCGTGAATACCTGCGGGGAAGAGGCTCCGGTACACGCCGTGGCGGGAAGCAGAAGAAAAGCGGCAAGAAACAAAATACGAACGTTCATGACTTGTTCCATAAAGCGCCCCTCCGGCCTTCCATGGTCGGAGGGGCTTTTCAGACGCGTTCACAGATTCGGACCGGTGCGAAGCGGCCCGGGGATGCCGGAAGGGACGCGGGGACGCCACGCTACCTGCGATGCTCAGGCTCGCGCGGAGCCGGTCTGCCGGGCGAAGGTCGGGAAGCTTCCGGTTTCTTCGGCGGTCCGGACGGATGCTGCACGGCGGGCTTTGCCGGCCGCTGCGGCGCGGGCTTCACCGCCGGACGGGGCGCGGGCGGCGCCGGTTTGACGGCAGGCTTCGGCGCCGGGCGATACGGCTGATGCGCCGCAGGCGGCGGAGGCGGACGATGACCGGCAGGACCGTCGGGAGGAGGAACACAGCCGACCAGGAACAGGCAGCTCAGAACAATGGGGAAGACTCGCATGACGGACCTCCTGAGCATGTTTCGAAGTGAAGACATTTCTGCGAGCCGTACGGAACGTGCATACGTTCAACCATGGCGCGGCATGCCGCAGGACACCTCCGGAAGCCGTCCTCCTGCGCCGGAACATCATCGGCAAAAGTCTGATGCCGGAATCAGAGGAGAGGAACGGCAGAAAAGCATGTTTTCCCTGTCAGTGCCACCTCGGGCCACGGTAGCTTCCGTGCGGATGAACCGGCGCCGCGTGAGGCGGAGGATAACCTCTCCGGGAAGATTCATAGGCCGGGCCCCGGTGATGATGCGGAGGCGGCACGCAACCGGCAAGCGCGAACGCTGCGCAGAGCCCCGCCACGATGCAGAAACGAAACATACAGACTCCTTTTTCCGGACTGCGCTACGCCCGCCGGAAGGTGGCCGTTGCCCGCAGTCCTCCTTCGGGACGATTTTCCAGAATCACATCGCCGCCGTGCATACGGGCCATGCTCCGCGCGATGGAAAGTCCGAGTCCGGTTCCTCCGGTACTGCGGTTGCGCGAACGCTCCACCCGATAGAAAGGCTCGAACACCTTTTTCAGCTCGTCTTCCGCGATACCGGGACCGCTGTCGGAAATAATGACGGAGAGCATGTCGTCCTTGTCCACGACATCCACCACAACGTGTCCCCCGTAGCGTAAGGCATTATCCATGAGATTGGCAAGGCAGCGCTTCATGCTGAGAGGTCTTGCGGAAAGCGGACGTATGGCAAAAAGCGCCTCGGGATTCTGAAGCCTCTCCTCCATCTGAATGTCCATGCCCATGTCCTGCCGGTCTTCCACCAGACTCTCGATGAGGGACACCACATCCACCACGGCCACATTCTCGCTTTTGCTGCGCGCTATGTCGATGGTGGTGTCCATGATCTGCTGCAGTTCGCCGATATCCTTCTGCAGAGGGCCGCGCTGGCTCTCGTCAAGCTGTTCCACACGCAGGCGCATGCGGGTCAGCGGCGTGCGAAGATCGTGGGACACGGCGGCCAGCGTGCGTTCGCGTTCGTCAAGGAACTCGCGGATGCTCGTCTGCATGCGGTTGAAGGCCTGCGCGGCCTCACGCACTTCGCTGGGCCCCGTTTCAGGCAGGGCGGGCGTTCTGATGTCGCGGCCGAAACGGTCCGCCGCCCGGGCCAGACGCCGCAGAGGCTTCACGCACAGATAAAAAGCCAGCAGACTGATGGCCACGAAAAAGAGTTCGATGGCAATGATGCTCGTGAAGGGAAAATAGGGCAAAGGCGGATATCCGGGCGCGGAATCCTCAATCACCACCCATGTGCCGTCATGCATGGGAACCACGGCCGTGGCCTGATAGACGGAAGGCCCGCGGGTTCTCTTGGCGCTGGTGAAATACTGCCCTACCGACTGCACGAAGGACTCCATGGGACTCGGCAGATTCAGCTCGCTCACGGCCAGCATGGCGCGCCGCGGAATATCGTCGCTGTGCCCGGAGCGCATCCTGCCGTGATGCTGCATGCCCTCGCCGTACAGACGGGAGAGCGAAAGATTCAGCATGTACTCCATGAGCACGGAAGCGTCCTTCAAGTCCTCGTCGTTCACGGTAAGGGACGGACAGGAGGAGGTGAAGCTCACGAAAAAGCCCCGGCTGTTGAACTGCTCGCGCAGCACGAAGCGGATTTCCGGCGACGTGGCGTCCAGCAGTACGGCCACCTCGGCCATGCGGCGCGCCCGATCGGCCATGAGACCGCGCATGAAGTAAAAATGACGCGATTCTCCGGCATAAATGGTGGTGAGCAGCAGCATGGCGAAAAAGCCGCCGGAAAAGATGAGAATGAGCCGTGCGAAAAGAGAATCCGGAGAAAGGCGCGCAAACAGTCTCCGCATACGCGCAAGCACGCCCTTCTTCGACAAAGAGGCTCCCTGACCTGCCGCAACGGAAGCCATGACTATTCCGCCGTGATGGCGCTGGTGAAGACGTAACCGTCACCGCGCACCGTCTTGATGAGCTTGTTCTCCCGGCCCTTGTCGCCGTCGCCGGTATCGCGCAGCCTTGCGCGCAGACGACAGACCTGTACGTCGAGACTGCGGTCGAAGGGACTGCGGTCGGTTTCCTGTCCCTGCAGCTCGTCCTGGATGAAATCGCGGCTCAAGACCTTCTGCGGATGCTCGAGGAAGATGGTGAGGAGCCGGTACTCGGCTCCGCTCAGGTTCACCACCATGCCTCCGGGGGCAATGAGATGACGGGCGGAAATATCCAGCGTCCAGCCGCTGAAGTGATAGGCCTTTTCCGGTCTGCCCGTCTCGACGGACACGTCGGAGGAACGGCCCGAACGGCGCAGCACGGCGCGTATGCGGGCCAGCAGCTCGCGAGGCTGGAAGGGCTTGACCACATAGTCGTCGGCCCCGAGCTCCAGTCCCACCACCCTGTCGGCCGTATCGCCGAGGGCGGTGAGGAAAATGACGGGAATGGACGCCAGGTTCTCGGCGGCGCGCATGCGGCGACACAGGGAAAGGCCGTCCTCGCCGGGCATCATGATGTCGAGCACGACAAGGTCGGGTCTGTCCTGCTCAAGGATCTCGAACATGGCCTTGCCGCCGTCTGCCGCACGCACCTGAAAGCCGTGCTGACGAAGATAGTCGGCCATGAGGTCACGGATATCCTGGTCGTCGTCAACAACCAGCAGGGAAAGGGAAGGCTTCTGAGAAAGTTCGGTATCAGACATGGTATGCTCCTTCGGAACGGTCTGTCACTGACTATAACCGGGAGAGAGCACGAAAGCATCTTTTTTCCTGTTACAATATATTGCAGAAAACTTGCCCCGCCTTGCCCGAATCTTTTCCCGCCTGTTCCCGGTCTAAGGCATGAGTCGCAGCTTCCGCTCCACTTCGTCTATGATGGAACGCGGCGTGGAGGCTCCGGCGGTAAGGCCCACCGTGCGCACTCCGGCAAAGTCCGCCGGGTTCAGCTCGTCGGCCGTCTCCACATGCACCGTGGGCACGCCTCTCATGCGGGCGAGCTCCGCAAGGCGTCTCGTGTTGCCGCTGGACTTGCCGCCCGCCACCACCATGGCCTGCACGCGCGCGGCAAGCTCCCCGGCCTCCTCCTGTCTCTCGCGCGTGGCGTCGCAGATGGTGTCGAGCACGGTGAGAAAAGACCCGAGACGCCCTGCAAGGCGGCGGTGCATCTCGTCGAAAATCTGCCGATCCTGCGTGGTCTGAGCGGCGAGCACCACGGGTCGTCCCTCAAGACTCTTGTCCTCGAGCATGGCCTCAAGCTCCGCCAGCGACGAAAAAATGTGACTCGCTCCGGCCGCGTAGGAAATAAGGCCCCGCACTTCGGGATGTTCCGCCTCGCCGTAGAGCAGAAGCTCCCTTCCCGAAGCCGTGGCCTCGGCTATGGCAAGCTGGGCGTTCTTCACGCGCGGGCAGGTGGCGTCCTCCACGCGGGCGCAGCGCGCGCGAAGCGCGGCCTCCACACTGCGCGTGATGCCGTGGGCGCGGATGAGCACGGACATGTCGCCTTCCGCCTCCTCCACGGAGTGCAGACAATGCACCCCCTTGCAGGCGTATTCCTCGAGCACCTGCGGATTATGAATGATTTCTCCGAAGGTGGCCACCCTCTCGCCGGGGCGGGCCGCCACAATGGTGTCGAGTTTGTGCAGGGCAAGGGCGACGCCCATGCAGAAACCGGCGTGACTGGCGCGTATGACGTTCATGCTGTCCTCCGTCAGGCTCTGGCGCGTATGACGTTCATGCCGTCTCAGGCTCCGGGCGCGCGCTTCATGCGCCGCAGGAAGGGAGAAGCGACCACATGGAAATAGTCCCGATGGAAGAACCAGGTGAGCACGAGCCAGGAGACGACGAACAGCACACCGCCCACGGTCAATACGATAAACTGCTGCAGAAGCGGCGGCAGAGAGGAAAGCAGGCGGAAGCCGTCGTACATTACGGCAAGCATGATGCCGCAGCCGGGCATGGAGATGAGCGCGTTGCGCCACGCCGTGCCCCAAAGACCGGCAAAGGCCCCCTTCGCCCAGCGGCGACAGGCGATGATAAGCAGTACCAGCGCATAAATCATGATGCACGCGGTGGTCACGAGAGCCACGCCCTTCGCTCCCATGAGAGGAATGAGCACCAGATAGCCAGGCACGGCGAGCAGTGTGGCCAGCGTGCCGACCACGGCGGGGGTCAGCGTATCCTGCATGGCGTAGAAGGCGCGGCCCGTCACCTGCTGCAGAAGCCAGAACGGCACGGCGACCAGCATGATCTGCAGAAGCGGAGCCGCCCCCAGGGTATGGGAAACGGAAAAACTTCCGCCCTCGAAGATGAAACCGAGCACCGGTCCGGAGGCCGTTATCATCCACGCCGTCACGGGAATGGCCACGATCATGCTGTTTCTCATGGTACGTCCGAGCGTGGCGCGGAACTCGTCCATATCGCCCCGTGCGGCCAGAGAGGCGAGGAAGGGGAAGGACGCCACGCCCGCGGCCTGCGCCACCACGCCCACGGGCACCATCATGATGCGCCGCGCGTAGTTGAGCAGGCTGACGGCCCCGTCTCCGGCCATACTTCCGAACACGCGCACGAACTGCTCGTCGAGCACCACCACGGACTGCCCTATCATGAGCGGCAGCGCAAGCAGCAGAAACTTCTTCATAAGCGGATGCCGAAGGCCCGGCATAAAGCGAAGTCCGCCGGAACGCACCGTGACAAGCGGCAGCGCAAAGGCGCCGAGCGCCGCGCCCGCGAGCACGCCCCAGCAGAAACCCTCCATACCCCGGACAAGGCCGAGATACGGCAGCCCCACGCCGAAAAGCAGAATACAGCCGTTGTAGATGAGCGGCATGAGCGCAGGTACCGCGAACTGACGGCGGATATAGAGCACGGCGGAAAGACAGGCCCCGGGCAGGAAGAAGACCTGCGCGGGAAGCACGATGCGCAGAAAATGCGAAAGCCTTTCACACTGCGCGGCGTCAAAACCCGGCGCCACCACGGGCGCGAGGCGCGGCGCGGCCAGCCATGCCGCAACGGAAAGCACGCCTATGGCCAGCGTGGCCCAGCAGAACACCGTGCCGAAAAAACGCCAGCCGTCGGCCTCGTCCTTCTCGAAACGGCTTGAGAGCAGCGGGATGAGCGTAATGGAAACGTAGCCTCCCGCCAGAAGATAATTGAGGAAATCCGGCACGACGAAGGCCGCGAAATAGATATCGGTCTCACCGCCCGCACCGAACTGCCAGGAAATAATCTTGTCGCGGAAAAGTCCCATGAAGCGGGACACCAGAACGCTGAACGCCATGATGAGGGCCGCCGCCCCCATTTTCTGCCGGGAAGTAAGAGCCATAAGTCACACCGGAAGAGCCGCGGAGCGGGAGAGAGAAAGAATCCTCACGCTTTCGGGCGGGATGACGACATAATCGCGGCTGAGCGGACGCCATGAATCTGTCAGTTTCGCACAGGGCAGGCAGTAAAGCGCGCCTGCCTCCAGACTGCAGTCGAGAAAATGCAGCCCCTCCATATCCATATAATGTCCCACCGTCCAATGGTCCACATAGGGCTTTTCCGACGGCGGGGCGAAGCGCAGAAAACGGAACACCGAGACAAGCGGCATGGGAGGACGCGCACAGGAACGGAGCGTCTCCCAGACTTCCTGACAGGAAGCATCCGCCGCAAAGGGCGCGCTCACACGAAGGTCGGGAAACTCGTGCTTCCGCACATCCTCGAGCATGAAATCCACAAGCGCCGTATAATCCGTTCTGTGTTCCAGTATTCTCCGGAAATTTTCCGCATCGAGAGCCTGAGCGCTCAGAGCCCGGTTGAATATCTTTCTGGCCTGCAGGGGAGGCAGCGTGAACAGCACCTGAAGCGCGTTGAGCACCGCGTACATGGCGCAGAAATTATCAATTTTTCCCTGATAGAACGGCTGCATGGCAAACTCCCGGGCAGGCGGTGGGGCAGGAGGACCGACGGCCTCTGCCGGGAGCCATCCTTCTGTTTTCCTTTTCTTAATGGCATAGCCTTCCCCAGATATCCCGTCAAGGAGCTGGACAGGCTTCATCTGCCTGTGTATAGTATCCTCCTGTAAGGCATATTACCATAACTTGATATAAAGATATGCCTTCTTTTTCCGGGCGCTTCCCGCTCAAGGCGTCCGGCTTTTCCGCCGCCGCTTCCGAGCGTATCGAGAACTTTCAAGGAGAGACCATGATCCCCTCTAAAGGCAAATACCTTTTCACTTCCGAATCCGTCACCGAAGGCCACCCCGACAAGGTGGCGGACCAGATTTCCGATGCCGTGCTCGACGCTCTGCTCACCCAGGATCCCGATTCCCATGTGGCCTGTGAAACGCTGGTGACCACGGGCATGGCCATCGTGGCCGGCGAAATCACCACCAAGGGTTACGCCGATCTTCCCGCCATCGTGCGCCGCACCATCCGGGACATCGGCTATGTCGGCTCCGACATGGGCTTCGACGCGCAGACCTGCGCCGTCATCTCCTCCATCGACAAGCAGTCTCCCGACATCGCTCAGGGCGTCATCCGTGAAAATCCCGAGGACCAGGGCGCGGGCGACCAGGGCATGATGTTCGGCTTCGCCTCCAACGAAACCGACACGCTCATGCCCGCTCCCATCTACTGGGCCCATCAGCTTTCGCTCCAGCTCTCCCGCGTGCGCAAGAACGGCATCGTCGATTTCTTCCGTCCCGACGGCAAGACGCAGGTCTCCTTCGAGTACATCGACGGCAAACCCGTGCGCATCAACAACGTGGTGGTCTCCACCCAGCATTCCCCCAAGGTCGGTCACGAGGATATCGTGGAAGCGGTGAAGAAGGAAGTCATCCGCCCCATTCTCGAGCCTACCGGCTACTTTGACGAAAAGGACTGTGAAATCTTCGTGAACACCACGGGCCGCTTCGTCATCGGCGGTCCCATGGGCGACTGCGGACTCACCGGCCGCAAAATCATTCAGGACACCTACGGCGGCATGGGCAACCACGGCGGCGGCGCCTTCTCCGGCAAGGACCCCTCCAAGGTGGACCGCTCCGGCGCGTACATGGCCCGCTATGTGGCCAAGAACATCGTGGCCGCCGGACTTGCCGAACGCTGCGAAGTGCAGATCGCCTACTGCATCGGCGTGGCCGAGCCCGTGTCCGTGCTGGTGCACACCTTCGACACCGGCAAGCTTCCCGACGAGCAGCTCACAAAGATCGTCCGCGAAGTCTTCGACCTGCGTCCCTACTTCATCTGCAAGCGCCTTGATCTGAAGCGCCCCATCTACAGCAAGACCTCCTGCTACGGTCACTTCGGCCGCGAGCTTTCCGAATTCACCTGGGAAAAGCGCGATGCCGTGAACGACCTTCTCACCGCGGCCAAACTGTAATCGGCCCTTTCAAGATGCGAAAGCGGAGGAAGATTCGTGTTCTTCCTCCGCTTTTCTCTATAAATGCCGGGCGGACAGGACCGGCTTCCGCCTTTTCGCCCTTCCGGACCGTTCCGTCCGGCCTTCCGAAACAGAAAAAACGACTCAGAGCACTTCCGTTCCCAGCACGCGGGGCTGCACGAAGGGAACGTGCGCGCCGACCACAAGCCAGCCTTCGAAACGGGCGCGGTCAAGAAGCGCTTCGCGCACGCGCGACGCCTCTTCCGCGTCCATGTCGAAACTTGCGGACACGGAGGGATGCGCCGTCTGCACGTCAAAGGCGTGAAGCACGTCGCTCCAGAACAGGAACACCCCGCCCTCCGTACGGACCATGACGCCCACATGTCCCGGGGTATGCCCGGCCTCGTCCACAGCCTGCACGCCGGGAAGAGCCCGGAAGAGGTCCGCTCCGGGCTCAAAGGTGCGCACTCTCTCCCCGTAGAGCCGGACGATATTCGCCACGGCGTCAAAGATACCGGAAGCTCCGCCGGAAGACGCCCGCTTTTCGGCGCAGGTCCAGTGCGCAAGCTCCTTTGCGGAAAACAGGATATCCGCCGCGGGAAACGCCGCCTTCCCGTCCCGCACCAGACCGCCGATATGGTCGCCGTGCGCGTGGGTGATGATGACGTGCGTCACGTCGCTTCTGGTGATTCCGGCCTGAGCAAGGGCCGCGTCGAGTTCCTTTCCCGTCCATTCGAAGCCGGTGTCCACCAGCGCCGTGACGCCGCGGCCGCGCAACAGAAGAACGTTCAGGAAGTTGCGGACGGTTCCTTCCGGGTACGCCTTCGTCACGGCGGCCTTCTGCTCCCCGCTCCGGGGCAGCAGAATGTCCGCCTTCAAATCCTTCTCCACAAGGGCCATCACACGGATATTCACATTCCCCGCAACGGCTTCATACGACATGGCCTTTTCGTCAGCGGCATGCGCTGCGGCAGAAAACATCATCATAATCACTCCCGTCATTTGAACGATGGATTTCCACATGGCTCCTCCCGGGGAAACGGTCCCTGCTCCGACGCGTCCGCGCCCGCAAAAAAGTCTCTCGCACCGGCGACGCCCCGGTCGATTCCTTTCCCGCATCAGACACGGATCCGCCGTAAACGACCGACGCGCCTCCCCATACCAAGGATAAACTGCTGATGCTCCGTCTGCCAGCTTTTTCTTCCACAGACGACAAAAAAAGACCCGCACCGCAACGGCACGGGTCTCATAAGCACGGAAACAGGCTTCCAGGACGGAGGCACGGCGCCCGCGACGCTGTGCATCAGCACCGCAGACGCTCTCACCCCGCGGAAGAAACACGGCACGCAACGACGTCTCTTTACTACAGCTCCAGTTCCTTCAGCCGCGCCTCTATCTCGTCGGCGCGCTCAAGCAGCGCAAGCTGCTCCTCTTCCACCTGAGGAAGCCTTGCGATTTTCGCGTTGAAGGATTCAGGGTCGCGGCTGAACAAATCGGGGTCGGCCAGCGCCTCCTCAAGTTCCTTCTGCTCGCGCTCCAGCGCTTCGAGTCTTGCGGGCATCTCCTGCTGTTCCTTCAAAAGCGCTTCCTGCTCGCGCTGCTCCTTGTAGGAAAGCCTGCGCTTCTTCGGCGCGCTCTCCTTCCACGTCTCTCTGGAAGAGGAAACCGCCTTCTTCTCCTCCGGCTTCTGCCTATGGCGCAGCCAGTCGGTATAGCCGCCCACGTACTCGCGCACTTTCCCGTCCCCTTCCAGCGCGATGGTGCCGGTCACCAGTTCATCGAGAAAGGCGCGGTCGTGGCTGACCACAATGACGGTGCCCTTGTAGGAGGAAAGCATTTCCTCCAGAAGCTCCAGCGTTTCCGCGTCAAGGTCGTTGGTGGGTTCGTCGAGGACCAGCAGGTTGGAAGGACGGGTGAAGAGCTTTGCAAGCAGCAGGCGGTTGCGCTCGCCGCCGGAAAGAAGACCGACCGGCGTTCTCAGCCGACTGGAATCGAAAAGAAAGTCCTGAAGATAGCTCGCCACATGGCGCACGTCGCCGTTGATGGTCACTCTGTCGTTGCCTTCGGCCACGTTGTCCATCACGCTCTTCTCATTGTCCAGAGCGTCGCGAAGCTGGTCGAAGTAGGCGATTTCCAGCCCCGTGCCGAGGCGTACCGTGCCGGACGACGGCGCAAGCTCGCCGAGAAGCACGCGCAGAAAGGTGGTCTTGCCCGCGCCGTTGTCGCCGATGAGCCCGATTTTGTCGCCGCGCTGAATGATGAGGGAGGCGTCCTCGAACACCTTGTAGCCGTCCGGCCAGGTGAAGGAGACGTTCTTCATCTCCGCCACCAGCTTTCCCGACTTCTCCGCCTCCTGCACATTGAGCGTGGCCGTACCCATGCGCGCCTTGCGGGCGGCCCTCTCCTCGCGCATCTTAAGAAGCTCTCTCACACGACCCATGTTGCGGGTACGGCGCGCCTTGATGCCCTGCCGTATCCAGACTTCTTCCTGCGCGAGCTTCCTGTCGAATACCGCGTTCTGCATGTCCTCGGCGTGCAGACGCTCCTCGCGGCGCTCCAGAAAGGCGTCGAAACCGCAGTCGTAGCTGTAGAGCTTCGCGCGGTCGAGCTCCACCATGCGCGTGGCCAGACGCCGTACGAAGGCCCTGTCGTGGCTGATGAAGACCAGCGTGCGGGCCTGCCTTGCCAGATATTCCTCCAGCCAACTGATGGTACTGATGTCCAGATGGTTCGTGGGCTCGTCAAGCAGAAGCACGTCAGAAGCGATGAGCGCGCGGGCCAGCGCCACGCGGCGGCGCGTACCTCCGGACAGCGTGGAAAAATCCGCTTCCGCGTCGAGGCCGAGACTGTTGATGACGCCGAGCACCTCGCCGTGCCGCTCCCACACTTCACCGTGCTCCATGACGGCGTCCGCCTCCCGGGCGAGGTCGGCAGGCAGCAGGTCGCGCCTGTCGGAAGCGATGAGGTGCGCCGCAGCCAGAAGATGCCCTTCCCTGCCCAGGGCGTCGGCCGTCACGCTGAACACCGAGCCCTTCCAGTGTTCGGGCACGGCCTGCTGCACATAGCCTATGCGCAGCCCCGGCTCCTCATGCCTCTCCCCGGAATCCAGATTCAGGCGTCCGGCCAGCACGGAAAGAAGAGAGGACTTGCCCACGCCGTTGCGGCCCACAATGCAGAGCCTGTCGCCCTGCTCCACAAAAATATCGGTATGCTCCAGAAGCTGTTTGCTGCCCAGCGTCAGGCAGGCATTCTGAAGGGAAAGAAGCGCCATGGTATTCTCACAGGTTGCGGGCCGAAGCCCTGACATACGAACAGGCAGGTTCCCCGCGCGGAAACCTCCCCTCCTTAGAGCATTTTCAGTTTGAAATGCTTTGCATTTCAAACCATACGGCCTGTCGTTTCGCGGAAAAAACGCGGTTTTTCCGCTCACTTTCGGCCGGGCGGCGCCGCGTCGCCGCCTCGTGTTTTACCTTTT
>CASFUJ010000026.1 GCA_949297645.1 uncultured Desulfovibrionaceae bacterium | reverse complement strand
GATTTTTTACAATATATTCATATACTTTTGGATTTAAATGTTCCGAAATCCTTTCTCCTTTTTTCAATCATCGCACTGATGACTACGGAGGCTCGCAGGAAAACAGAACCCGACTGGCCGTGGAAATCATTGAAGCCGTCCATGCCGGATGCGGAAAGGATTTTCCCGTTATCGCCAAAATCAATTCGGAAGACGGAGTAGAAGGCGGACTCACACCCGAAATGGCGTTGTTTTATGCGCGGATGATGGAAAAGGCCGGTCTTGATGGGGTGGAAATCAGCGGCGGATTCTGTTTCCAGAAAAAGCAGAGTGATACCCCCATGAAGCCTGTATCTCTCAGAACTGGCGCCGGTCTCGGATACTTTCGTGACGTGACCCGTCGTTTCCACAGGGAGCTGTCCATTCCCGTTATCATGGTGGGCGGTATTCGCACGCCCGAGCTCGCCGAGGAGATTCTTGCTCGGGACGAAGCCGAATTGGTGGGCATTTGCCGACCACTGATTCGCGATCCTTCGTTGGCGAGAAGATGGCGCAGCGGTGAGCTCATTCCCTCGGACTGCCTTTCTTGTAATCGTTGCGTGAAGCTTTCCAGAACTTCCATCGGACTCAGCTGCCCCGTCAGAAAAACGACGGACAACGACCTCAGTATGTAACGTCAGATCGTAGAAAGGAGGTATTATGACTTTTACGAGAAAGACCCTGGCCCCCATCGCAACAGCGATGGCCGTCGTTCTCTGTGCCTTTCAGATTTATGCCACCGGCGGCATAGGCGTGCTGGAAGCGCCGGTTCTCAGGGCGGGCCACCTCAGCATGATTCTGTTTCTGACGTTTTTTTGGATACCTCCGGTCAAGGGAAAGGACCCGTGGTGGGGTGTTCTGCTGGATATGGTGCTGGCTTTTGGGGCCATGTCCATTCTTGGCTATATTCTTTATGATTTGGATGCCATTCTGAATCATATGCGGTATGTGGATGATGTTACCCCTCTGACTATTTTTTTTGGTACCCTGTGCATGCTTCTGGTACTGGAAGCAACGCGTCGTCTTTCCGGCTGGCCGCTTGTTATCGTATCAGCCGTATTCATCGCTTACACCATGTTCGGCGAGTATCTGCCTGCTGCTGTCAGACATGACGGTATCACCTATGACCGTTTTATAGAGACTATGTTTCTGCTGACGGACGGTATTTACGGTATTTCTCTGTCCACGGCTTGTACCATGATTTTCGCCTTCTGCATGTTTGGAGCTTTTCTTGAAACGTCCAACATGAACAGTGTGTTCATGGATTTGTCCTGTCTGCTCACCAGAAATTCTAAGGGCGGGCCTGCCAAAGTGGCTATTTTCGCTTCCGCCCTGTTCGGTTCTATCTCCGGTTCCGCTCCTGCCAATGTCTATGCTACGGGTGTCTTCACTATCCCGCTTATGAAACGTGTGGGATACCGTCCTGCCTTTGCAGGCGCCGTGGAGGCCGTGGCTTCCACAGGCGGGCAGATTATGCCTCCCGTCATGGGGGCGGCCGCCTTCATTATGGCCGACCTGACCGGCCTCGGCTATCTTGCCGTCATCAAGGCCGCGCTGCTTCCTGCCGTGCTGTACTACCTTGCCCTGTGGATTATGATTCATTTCGAGGCATGTAAGTATAATCTCGGCACCATTCCTCCGGAAGAAGTCCCGGACAGGAAAAGCGTCATCCGTCGTCTTTACTACCTTCTGCCGATTTTTCTCCTTATTTTTCTGCTTCTCTCCGGCCGTTCCGTGAACTTTGCGGCCTTCGGCACCACGCTGTTCATCGTGCTGCTCGGTATGTGTTCCGCCGTTACCCGCTTTACGCCCGGTCGTCTTCTGCGTGCCGTAACGTCCACTGCCCGCAGTGCGCTGATGGTTTCCACCTGCTGTGCCTGCGCCGGCATAGTGGTAGGATGCATTACCGCTACCGGTATCGGCTTCAAATTTATTAATGTCATCACTTCCGTGGCTGAGAACAACCTTATCATCATGATGGTTCTTCTCATGCTGACCTGTATCGTCCTCGGCATGGGTGTGCCTACGACGCCCGCCTATATCATTGTTGCTACGCTGGGGGCGCCGGTTCTTATCAAGATGGGCGTTCCCGTCATCGCCGCCCATATGTTTGTGTTCTATTATGCCATTCTTTCCGTAGTCACTCCTCCCGTCTGTCTCGCTGCCTTCTCTGGAGCGGCCATAGCCGAGGCCAATGCCATGAAGACCGGATTTATTTCTATGCGTCTGGCCATTGTGGCGTTCATCGTCCCCTTCTTCTTCGTACTGCAGCCTGAGCTGCTCATGGTAGGCTCTGCCTTCAGCATCGCCCAGACATGCGTGACTTCGGTCATTGCCATGTATGCCCTTGCCGGAGGTATGCAGGGCTGGCTTATCATCAATACCAATATCGTCGAGCGCGGGCTGCTCATGGTCAGCGGTCTGACCATGCTCTATCCCGGCACGGTGAGCGACCTCATCGGTTTCGGCCTGCTCGTGTTTGTCGTGATTCTTCAGCATACCCGCAGAAAGATGGTGAAAAACGCTGCTGTGTAATCAGACACAGTACAAACCAAGGAGCTCGTCATGATTATCGACTTTCGTCTTCGTCCTCCGGTCAATCCGTATCTCAAAGGCAAGATGTACAATCTGGAGCGTAACAAGCGTCTCAGCGAGAGCATGGGAATGTATCAGGCCCCGTCGGTTCTGAACTACTCCATGGACATGCTTCTGGAAGAAATGGATGAGGCCGGAATCACTCTTGGTGTTGTTCCCGGGCGTGAAAGTAATCCCAGTATGGGCGATGCGACGTGTGAAGAAGTGACCTCCATCGTCAATTCCCATCCAGATAAGTTCGTCGGTATTGCCGGTGTGGACCCCACGAAACCGGATGAGGCCATCGCGCGCATTGAAAAATTCGTTATCAACGGCATTCTCAAGGCCGTGTGTCTTGAGCCGGGGTCTCTTCCCGATCCCCTGTACGGCGATGATAAAAAGCTCTATCCGGTCATTGAATACTGTGCTTCCAAGGATATTCCCGTCATGATGATGCTGGGCGGTAACGCCGGCCCCGATGTCAGCTATACGAATCCCGTGCAGATTGACCATGTGGCTGCTGATTTCCCCAACACCCGCTTCATTATTTCCCACGGCGGATGGCCCTGGGTGCAGGAAGTGCTTCATGTGGCCTTCCGCCGTCCGAACATTTATGTTTCTCCTGATATGTATATGTTCAACATGCCCGGCTGGCAGGACTATGTGACAGCCTGTAATTTCTATCTGCAGGATCGTTTCCTGTTCGGTACGGCCTATCCCTTCCTTCCGCTGAAAGGCTGTGTGGAACACTTTATGAAGCTTCCCTTCAAGCCTGAAGTGCTTCCTAAACTCCTGTATAAGAATGCTGCTGCGCTGCTGAATATCAGCTGCTGATGGAGAAACGGGCGGAAGGGTGCTCTTCCGCCCGGAAAACATGTTCGTAATGTTTTGCCAAGGAGCTTTTGTATGAAGAATCTGATGAAAGCTGCTGCCGTGGCTCTGCTTACCGCCGGTCTTTTTGCCCCTGCCTTTGCCGAGGCCGCTCCCCAGAAGATAAAGGCCATCAGCGGTACGGTCGGAGGTGTGTGGTTCGTGGGGCAGGGCGCCATGGGAAAGGCGCTCACCAAGGCCTTCCCCGGACTTGAGTATAACCTTGTCGCCGGCGGCTCTGTAGGCAACCCCATCCGTATTGACAAGAAAGACGGCGATATTTCCGTCACTCAGAAGACCAACAGTATCGCTGCGCAGGTTCCCTCCGACCCCTATAAGCAGAAGCTGAACAACGTTCGTTCCCTCGGCGTCATCGGCGACCGTACGCCGCTGAGCATTGTGGTTCGTGACGACTTCCCCATCTATACCCTTGAAGACCTTGCGCAGAAGAAACTTGCCGTCCGTCTGGCCACAGGACCCAACGGAACGACCAGTCAGTCTTTCGGCAAGTGGACGCTTGAAGCCTACGGCATCACTCTGAAGGACATTCAGGATTGGGGCGGCCGGGTTTTCACCAACAACTATGATGATGTCAGCAATATGGTGAAGGACGGTCAGATTGACATGTTCTTCTTCGTCGGTCCCGGTGAAGCCGGTTGGATTCGTGACGCGGCTCTTGGCGTCAAGCTGCGCTTCATCCCCGTATCCGCCGAGAAGGCCGCCATTATCAAGGAAAAGTACGGCCTTGCTCCGGATATTCATGAAGCCGATAAATACGGCGGCGAGCTGACGGGCGGTAAGCCGATTCCCACTGTCGGCGATACCTCCGAGTTCATCGTGCGGGCCGACATGTCCGAGCAGGATGTGTATGATATTCTCAAGGCCTGTTTCGACGGATGGGACGATGTGATTCTCGCCTACCCCGTATGGAAGACCTTCACCAAGGAAGAGGCGTGGAAGAATACCGGTTTCCCGCTGCATCCCGGTGCTGAGCGTTTCTATAAAGAGTTCGGCGGAATGAAGTAAACACGTTCCGGCGGGGTCCCGGTTTTCCCGCGACCCCGCCTTTTTTGTACCCTTTGCGCGACAAAACGAGGATATCATGGCCTTTGATGCTCTTTTTCAGCCGGTTTCCATAGGTTCTCTGAAGCTTCCCAACCGTATCATCATGTCCTCCATGTCCACCAGAATGGCCAGAACAGGCGGCGGTATGACTGAAAGACTTATCGAGCATTACAGCCGCCGTGCCCGTGGTGGAGCTGCGCTTATTACTGTGGAGCTGGCAGATGTGCATCCTCTGATGCCTCATCTGCGTCAGACATTGTGGTTGCACAATGACGAAGCCGTGGCCGCCATGCGTCCGCTTACCGAGGCTATTCACAAAAACGGCGCCAGAGCCTCCATACAGATAGGCGTGTTTTTTCGTCCCGTCATGGCCGGACTCTGTCATTATACGGCTTCTCTAAAAAGTCCCGAGGCGCAGCCTCACGCGCAGGAACTTTCCGCCTTCGAGCTCGACAGACTTGGGGATGTCATAGCCATGGGGTGTCTGCGAGCCAAACAGGCGGGATATGATGCCGTTGAGCTGCACGGCATACATGGCAGCATCATGGAGGAGTTTCTGTCTCCCTTCTGGAATAAGCGCAGTGACAGATATGGCGGAACATGTGAGAATCGCATGCGTTTTCCGCTGGAAGTGCTGGAAAAGACCCGGCGCCTCGTCGGCGAGGAGTTTCCCATCATTTTCCGTATCTGCGGTTCGGAGTTTCATCCCGAAGGGACGACCATTGAAGATGCCGTCGCTTTTGCCAGGGCGGCTGAAGAGCGCGGCCTGAACGCGGTTTCGCTTTCCGGCGGCATAGGGCATATAGACCATCTGGCCATTTCCGCCTCCTATGAGAAGCGCGGTATGCTTCTGCCTGCCAGTCGTGCCATCAAGGAACATTGTCATATTCCCGTCATAGTGGCCAACGCTCTTACTCCTCAGATGGCCTATGACGCTGTAGCGGGAGGCGATGCCGATATCATCGCTCTCGGCCGTCCTCTGCTGGCCGACCCTGACTGGCCGAAAAAAATGAAAGAAGGGCGTATGGAAGAAATCCGTCCCTGCATCCGCTGCAATCAGGGCTGCATGGGAGGGCTGCGTGATCCCAGCTTGCCCCACATACTTTGTCTGGCCAATCCACAGATGGGAAGCCTCATGCAGGAAGTGCCGCCTGCGGCCCGGAAACCTTTCGATATCGTTGTTGTTGGCGGCGGCCCTGCCGGATGTGAGTTCGCCTATACGGCTGCACAACGGGGACACCGTGTTACATTGCTGGAGAAGGAAGCGAACCTCGGTGGACAGTTTCGTATTGCGGCGGTGCCCCCGGGAAAAGCCGATTTTCGTGCGTTGAGCGATTATTTTGAAGTGGTTTTGCCCAGAATGGGTGTGGATGTGCGCCTGAATATCGAGGCTTCGGTGGACGATATCCAGGCCATGAAGGCCGATATCGTCGTAGTTGCTGCCGGTTCCGTACCGGTACGGCCTTCCATTCCCGGTATCGACCTGCCGCAGGTCAGTCTTGCCGTGGATGTCTTGAAAGGCAAGGTGACGCCGGAAGGCTCCGTCGTTGTGCTTGGTGGCGGAGCTACCGGACTTGAGACGGCCCATCTGCTTGCGGAACAGGGACATGATGTTACCGTTGTGGATATGCTGCAGGAATTCGGCAGGGATATCGTCTCGCATGTGGGAGTACGGGAAAAGCTGCTGCATCTTATGGAGAAGGCAGGAGTGAAGTTCATGCCCCGTATGAGAGTGAAGGCTGTTACGCCGGAAGGTGTGGAGCTGGATGATCGTCCGCTTTTCGGCGGCGGCAGAATACAGTTTCTGCCTGCCGACAGTGTCGTTGTCGCCATGGGGCAACGTCCCTCTACGGCTCTTGCCGGAGCCCTCGAGAAGACCGGTATCAAGTGTCTGATGCTGGGCGATTGCGCCAGACCGGGCAATGCCCTGGCCGCCATGCATGAGGCCTATGCATTGGCCCTTTCTCTCTGAAGAGGGAAGATATTCTTTGGCAGACACTGTGTTTTTATCAATAGTTCGGGAGTGAATTATGGGTTATATTATCGATTTTCGTATTCGTCCTCCGTATAAGAATTTTCTTCATAGCGGAATTTTCAAGTGCTGGGATTTCGAGAGTCCGGAAAGCATGACAGCCATCCAGATGGGGCGCAAGCCCATTCCTTCAGCAAGAGAAGGCTCCATGGATATGTTCGTCAGGGAGATGGATGATGCGGGTATTGTGAAGGCCGTCATCATGGGGCGTCGTACAGGAGACGCCTCTCTGGGAAGCGGCTCCGTGGACAATGCGGAAATCCGGGAGCTTATGGACAAATATCCCGGACGCTTCATCGGTTTTGCGGGTATTGACCCTACGGAGAAGGGTGCGCTGGAAGATATCGAGCGCTGTCATGCCTGGGGCTTCAGGGGGGTAAGTGTGGAACCTGCCTGGCTTAATCCCAATATGTATGCCGATGATCCGCGCATAGATCCTGTATATGATCTTTGCAACGACCTGGGAATGGTCCTCAATCTGACCACCAGCGCCTTTGTCGGACCGGATATCAGCTACTGCGATCCTGTGCACATTCAGCATGTAGCCGTAAAATATCCCCGGATGAATATCGTGGTTACGCATGCGGCGTGGCCCAATGTAGATAAGCTGCTTGGAGTGTGTCTTACCTGCATGAACGTGTATATAGCTCCGGACTGTTATTTTTATGTGGATAATATGCCTTTTGCTGACCAGCTTGTTCGTGCAGGCAACGGTTTCATGCGTTATCGCATGCTGTTCAACAGCAGCTATCCCGTTCGCGGTCTGAAGCAGAGCGTGGAAACTTGGGCCGACAAGGGCCTTGATGCCGATGCTCTGGAGCAGCAGTACTACTGGAATGCCAGGAGGCTTCTAGGCCTGTGATGGTTTTTCGTGCGGCGGCTTCGGTCGCCGCACATTTTTTTGATGCAGCAGAAAGGGGCATGAGGATGAACAGAGAACTCTTTTCTACAGAAATAACCATCAATGGCATGCGGCTTAAGAATCGCTTCGTGATGTGCTCCATGGTCACAAACTATGCCGCCCGTAATGGAGAGGTGACGGATCAGCTGATTCGTTACCATGAGGAGCGCGCCCGGGGTGGCTGTGCATTGAATATGCTGGAAGCGACATACGTTTCCCGGGAGGGAAACAGCTACTATCGGGGGGTGGGGATATCCGAGGACAGGCATATCCCCGGTCTGAGGAGACTCACGGATGCCGTCCATGCCTGTGGCGGCAAAATCGGCGTACAGCTCCAGCATGGCGGCAGAACAGCCCGTGTAGCGGCCAACAACATGCCTATGCTTCTGGTTTCCTGCATTCCCGGCAGGACGCCCGTGGAAGAGAGTCGGGAGATGACGGTGGAAGATATCCGTAATGTAGTGGAAGCCTATCGCAATGCTGCCGTCCGCGCGAAAGAAGCCGGTTTTGATGCAATAGAAATACATGCAGCCCATGGATATCTGCTGGCCCAGTTCCTTTCTCCCTATACCAACCAGCGCACGGACGCCTATGGTGGTACACCGGAAAAACGCATGCGTTTTCCCATGGACGTGATGAATGCCGTACGCGAGGCTGTGGGGGCGGAGTATCCCGTCATTGTACGCATGAGCGTGGAAGAGTTCGTGACCCCGGGCATGACGCTGGAGCATGCAGCAAACGTAGCCCGCATGTTTGTGGAACACGGCGCAGATGCCTTGAGCGTCAGCGTAGGAACGACGGAGACCAATCATTATACCATCCCGCCGTCCTGTATTGCTCCGGGCTGGAATGCAGATCGTGCTTCGGCCATAGGCGAGGCCGTCGGGCACCGGGTTCCCGTTATCGTGGCAGGGCGTATCAACAATGCCGAGACAGCTTGGGATATTCTCGAAAAAGGCAAAGCCGAACTCATCGGTCTGGGAAGAGCACTGTATGCCGACCCGTATTTTCCGGCTAAGGTTCTTGCGGGACAGGATGAGCTCATCCGTCCCTGTGTAGCATGTAACGAAGGCTGTGTGGGGGCCATGGCCCGCCTTGAGCCGACATCTTGCGCGGTGAATCCCCGTGCCGGTTATGAGCATCGTTATCCTCTTGTGCCGGCTGCGAGGGCAAAGAAGGTTCTTGTGGTTGGCGGGGGAATTGCCGGCATGTATGCCGCTCTGGTCGCGGCCGAACGCGGGCATGCTGTGACGTTGTGGGAACAAGGGAACAGACTGGGCGGACTGTTGAACGTTGCCGGGAAGCCTCCGCATAAGGAGCTTTACAACAAACTTGTGCAGAGTTTTTCCGTGCAGCTTGAGGCTCGGGGGGTAGTCGTCGTTCCGGGCAGAAAGGCCTCGGCTGACGATATTGCGGCGTTTGCTGCCGATGAGGTGCTTCTCGCCGTGGGAAGCCGTCCATTCACGCCCCGCTATGTCCGGGGGGACAACCTTGTTTATGCGGAAGACGTACTGAACGGCGTACCGACAGGCGGGAAGGTGGTTATTCTCGGCGGCGGTCTTGTCGGTTGTGAGACGGCAGAATTTCTTGCCCGGCAGGGAAAGAGTGTCACTATCGTGGAACTGCGGGACGAGATTGCCTCGGACATGGAGATGCGCAGTCGCAGACTGTTGCTGGAACGCCTTGCTGCCTATGGCGTCAGTGTGTTGCTGAAGACTCAGGTATGTGCCGTGGATGATGAAGAAAACATTACCGTCATGAATCCTTTCGGCAGGGAACGCGTACTTTCCGGAGCGGATACACTGATTTCAGCGTTCGGTTACCGCTCCGATACGCAGTTGTATGAAGAGCTGGAAGAGAGGGGGATACGCTCAATATGCATCGGAGATTGTCTAAATGCATCTAATGTGCGTGTTGCCGTGCGTAATGCTCTGGAAGCGGCATATGCTCTTTAAATATTGTTGCTGGAAGCGGCGGGGCGAAGGCCGGGAAGCTTCCGGTCTCTTTTGGGGTGAGTCACCGTTGAATGTTCCTTGTCTGGAAGTTGCTGGAACAATGCAGTGCCTTTTTGTGTCGCATACGACGCCAGTCCTTTAGTTCTTCTCCAGAACATATCTGAAAATACCCGCCCCGTAGCCTGTCGCACAAAGACTCCGGGGCGGGTACGTTGTTGAAAAAACGGCACAGAGCTTTCCTGCCTGCGGCCAGGAAAGCTCTGTGCCGTTTTTCTTCGGGCGTCGGCAGTGAACCGGAATACTCTTTTTAAACAGGAAGAATGTATTATTTTATAATATAACAATGTGAAGTAAATAATATTTGTATAAAAGAGGGGAAGGATTTTTTTCTGCGGACGGAAAGGAAATGAAAGCTTTTGAAACTTGTCCAGAGCACGCGTGTCTGCTAGCTGTTTTGCTTCATTTTTTACTTCATCGGGAGTTTTTATGCTGCGCAGGTTCGTTTCTCTTACGCTTACATTTTCTTTTTTACTGCTCGCTTTGAGTTCCGTCATGCTCTACGTCGTACCTGAAGGGCGCGTAGCCTACTGGTCCAACTGGACGGCCCTGTACTTCAGCAAGGAACAGTGGTGCGCTATGCACATCACCGGCGGCCTGCTGTTTCTAGTGTTTTCCCTCTGGCATATCTGCCTGAATATCCGGCCGCTCAAGATGTACATACTGGGCAGGCGCGGTCCTGCGGCGGTTCTTTGTGCAGTGTTCGTCTGCGTTTTGTGTTACGTCGCTACACTGGAAGGCTGGCAGCCCGTCCGCTTTGTGCTCGACCTCAATCAGTCCATCAAGACGAGTCAGGAGCAGAAGCACGGTGCGCCTCCCTACGGCCATGCGGAAAAGAGCACCCTTACCGCCTTCTGTTCCTTCCTGAGACTGGATGAGAGCATGGTGGCGGAAGGGCTGAGGTCGCAGGGCTTGAAGGGGGTCGCCTCCGGTCGTACGCTGGAAGAGATGGCGGTGGAGAACGGCCTGTCCCCGGCCGGCCTGTACCGCCGCATCATGGATATTCCCGGTGTGGAACCGGCTCCGGCAGGACAGGGACGTGGACGCAGGGCCCTTATGCAGTAGCGGGCAAGGCTGGAGTTTTTATAGGGACGTGTTCGAGGGGAGGGGAAATTTCAGGCTGTTTGATGCTGTTCAGGTGTTCTGTTTTTCCCCGTTTTTCCGACAAAAGGGGCCCGGTGGGTCAAGCAGATGCGGATGCAGGTGTTCCTGACTGAAAAGGAGCCGCCATCGTATCCGCGCCGCCCATTTTATGCGATATAACAGAAAACGTTGAGTTGTATCCGCACGGAAGTGATGGTTCTTTTTGTTTTCTGACCCGTCCTTAGGAGTCAGGATCACCCGTAAACCGGGTAGCTTGTTACTTCCTTGCGCCGTAAGGGCATCGGCTTGAATTCTCTGTCGGCGTTTTTCTTTTCAGTGGTTCAAGCCTTTATACCTATTGGTTTGTGGCCTCTTTTTGAAGGCCCTTTCTTTGCGTCGGACTGAGCACCAGTATATTCTTTGCCCGTTTTTTATCGAACATGATAGGCTCTCCTTCAACTGTCTGAAGGTGCTAACGGAAACCGGCAGCCCGGCCCCGGTGGGGTCAGGCTGCCGGTTCGTCATGGGACGGCAGAGGAAGAATCAGAGCGCGAAGGGTTCAAGACGGGCGAGGAAGTGGGTGATGCCGGGAACCGGCGGCTCGTAGGTGAGCTTGAGACCGTAGCGGATGGAATCGCGCCGCTTATAGACGTTGACGACGGTCTGGGCGATGTATTCCATGTGGCTGTTGGAGTAGGTACGGCGGGCGATGGCCATGCGGTACAGCTCCAGCTTGGGCATGATTTTTTCGCCGGTGACGGGGTCCTTGTCTTCAAAGGCCAGCGCGCCGAGGCCTACGCCGCGCACCGCGCCTTCGCGGTAGATTTCGATGGAAAGCACGTCCGCGGGGAAGTACTTCTGGGGAATATGGGGGAAGAATTGTCCGGCGTCGATGAAGATGGCGTGGCCGCCCACGGGACGGATAATCGGCACGCCGCCTTCGATGAGCATATCGCCGAGCATACGGACCTGGCTCAGGCGATGGGCCATGTATTCCTCATCCACCATTTCGCGCAGGCCCACGGCCAGTGCGTCGAGGTCGCGTCCGGCAAGGCCGCCGTAAGTGATGAAGCCTTCGAAGAGCACCACGCGGGGCAGCAGACTCATGTAGTCTTCCTCGGAGCGGAGCACCACCAGACCGCCGATGTTGACCATGGGGTCCTTCTTGCAGGAAATGGTGGCGCCGTCGGCGGTGTCCATCATGGCCTTCAGAATGGCGGCCATGCTCATGTTTGCGCATTCCGCTTCGCGTTCCTTGATGAAGAAGGCGTTTTCCGCCATGCGGGCGGCGTCGAGGAACAGCTTTTTGCCGTACTTTCTGGCCATGGCGCTCACGTCGCGCAGGTTCTGAAGGCTCACGGGCTGGCCGCCGCCGGAGTTGTTGGTGACGGTGACCATGATGAAGGGAATCCTGTCGCCGTGCGTCTTGAGGGCGTCTTCGAGCTTGGCAAGGTCCACGTTGCCCTTGAAGGGCTGTTCCAGTTCGGGCTGGAAGGCGGCGTCCACCACGCAGTTGACGGGCGTGGCCTGCGCGTTGAACATGTGCGCGCGGGTGGTGTCGAAGGGCATGTTGATGGGGATGAAGTCCCCGGGCTTCACCAGAGAGCCGATGAGGATGTTTTCCGCCGCGCGGCCCTGATGGGCGGGAATGATGTAATCGAAGCCCAGCATTTCCTTCACGGAGTCCTTGAGGCGGAAGAAGCTGTCCGCGCCGGCGTAGGATTCGTCGCCCAGCATGAGGGCCGCCCACTGTTCCTTGCTCAGCGCGCCTGTACCGGAGTCGGTGAGAAGGTCGATATAGACATCCCTGGCCTTGAGGGCGAACATGTTGTAGTGGGCTTCCCTGAGAGCCTGTTCGCGTTCTTCCCTGCCGGGCAGATGGATGCGCTCGATGGATTTGAAGCGGAAAGGTTCGGGCAATGCACGCTGCATAAGAAATACCTCGTTTTTTATGGGAAAGGGACGGGCATGGCCCGCGGGCCTGTTGACAAATGAGGCGGGAATCGGTCTCAGGAGAAAGACGTTCCTCCGGGCAGCGCCATGACGTATTCCGCCACGTTCCAGTATTCGGAAAGACCGCCGATTCCCGTGCTGGCGTCGAAGATGAAAAGCCTGTCCTTGCCGTCCTTCGTCTTTTCCTCCGTCGTCATGAGCCAGAACGGCTTGTACAGAAAGGTCGTGACGATGTTCGTACAGGCAAGCGTCGCCCGCGGTCCGAGAGGAAGATTGCATTTCCGGTTCCACGCCTTGAGGGCGAAGTCTTCGGCCTGCCGTTTTACGCTTTCTTCATCCTGTACGGCCGGAGCGATATGCGTCGATACGCTGAGGGAGAAATCTTCGTTTTTCACACAGGCAGGCACGAACGCTTCCGTTCCGGAGGATTCTGCCGGAAGTATCCGCTCTTCCTTCAGCATGGGCGGAGCGCTTATGCGCAGGCAGCGTCCCGATCGGGCGTCCGCCACCAGAAGCATGGCTACGGGTTTTGTTCCGAAGAAACGCCATGTCGCCGTACCGTGCAGTTCCATCAGCCAGTAGGGATAATAGATGAGCCTGAGGCTTACCTTGTCCCGCAGTTTACGGAAAAAGGCATAGCGTCCGGCAAGACGTTCTTCATCCCATGCCACACCCGTGGAAGAAAGGGGTATGCCGTCGGAGTGCTGGTTCATAGATCGGATTCTCGGTATGTTTGTGCCCGGCCCGGAGCCGGGCACGGAGGGTATCAGAGCCGGCGGAACTTTTCCCAGAGGGCGGAGACTTCAGGAGAGAGTTCGGTCTTCTTGTACAGGGCGTTGACCGCGAAGAAGACGAGCGGCGCGCCCACGAGGCCTATGAGCAGGGCCGGGATGCCCGTGCTCTTCTGCAGCCAGACGGTCCACACGGGAATGACGATCATGGTGCAGAGCATCTGCACGATGACGGCCTGCTTGGACGCCGTGGGCAGAAGGATGACCCCTATCATGGGCATGAGGAAGGTGAACACCAGGAAGCCGAAGGCGAACACGCCTATCCAGAAGATGATGGTGGGCGGGTTGACGGCAAAGAGCAGCGGCAGCAGCACGAACACCGTGGCGCCTATGCGGTTGTAGAACATGGGATGGGCGTTGTAGCGCTTCGGGATGGCGAGCTTGAAGATGTCCTCCGTCAGGGAGGAGGCCGCCACCACGATGGAGCCGCTTACCGTGGACATGATGGCCGCAAGCACCGCCGCAAGGTAAATGCCGCCCATAAGCGGAGAGAGAACCTTGGGAATGAGCAGCGGAATGACCATGTCCGGGTTTTTCACTTCGGCAGGGCTGAGCACCATGTGGCTCATCATGCCGGTGCCGACCAGCGTCCAGGCGAGGATGGCGGAGAACACCACGCACACTATCATGGCCACGCGCGCCGTGCGCACGTCGCGCATGGAGAAGATGGCCACGCTCTGCTGCGGCATGGCTATGCCCACAAGCATGGTGATGGCGAGGATGATGAACAGGTTTGCCCAGCTCATCTTGCCGCCTCCCGTGATATCCAGCAGGTTCGGGTCGATGGCGGCGAGAGAGGCGTTGATCTGCGAGAGAAGGTCGAAGGACAGGCCCCCGAAGGCCGCCTGCGCCGTGGCCGCGAAGATGGCGATGGAGCCGAACACCATGATGATGCCCTGGATGAAGTCCGTCCACACCGACGCAAGATATCCGCCCATGATGCAGTAGATGCCCACGATGACGGAGCCTATGAGAAGCCCGTGCAGATAGTCGAGGCCCAGTATGGCCGAGAAGATTTCGCCCGTGGCCTTGAACTGCGCCACCAGAGAACCGCCGAGACCGATGAGGATGGCCACGGCCGCGATGATCCGGATGGCGCGGCTCTCGTAGCGCTTCTCCAGCATCTGCGGAAGCGTGAGCACGTTGAAGTGGTCGAAGGCCGTTTTCAGTCGCTGGCCGAACACGCGGAAGGAGAAGAAGTAGCAAAGGGGCGTGCCTATGCCCATGGCCAGCGACGACCATCCCGCGTTCCAGGCCATGCCCGGGCTGCCCACCAGCTTTACGCCGCTCTCCCATGTGGCCGCGAACTTGAACGCCGTGAACCACGGACCGAAACCCTTGCCGCCGAGAAAATAGTCCTTGGAGTCGCGCACGCGGCGGGAGGCAAGGTAACCTATGAACAGCATCAGGCCGAAATAGATGACGAGTATGGCTATCATCATGGCGTGTTTCCTCCTTTAGTCCCGTCTGCCTTTACCCGAACCGTCGCGGTCCTGGAGGCACCACCAGATGCCGTAGCCGATGACGAAGACGAACTGGACGACGAACGCGCCTATATACAGCAGAAACGTGGAGGTGGGCATATTGGCTATCATGAACATGGTCTCCCGGCGGCGGCCCGGCCTCCGTTTTCACGGAAGCCGGGGAAAGGGGTTGCCGGGCCGGTCTCCCGACCCGCGCCTGTCAGATTTTCCAAGGCAGGATGGGACGCCGTTCCCTGTCCGCCGAAACCGAAATCGCCCCCGAGGGACAATACTTTTCACACAGGAAGCAGGACTGGCAGTCCTGAAGGTAGGTGATGACCGGACGTTTTTCCTCATCCGCCCGCAGTACGTCCTGCGGGCAGTACGTCACGCAGCGACCGCAGCGTACACACTTGTCGTAATCGATATACCGGATGCCCATTAGATGTCCTCCCCGAGATTTCTTGCGGCGGCGATGGAGGCGTGCAGCTCGCGTTTATGTTCCGGACGGAGCGGATAGCGGTCGATGGGAATGTCCTTCGTGCGCAGTGCAAGTTCGTCGCCCTTCAGCTCCACGAGAATCCACTTCAGCCAGTTCTCGTTGTCGATTTCAGGGTAATCCAGACGCAGGTGCGAGCCGCGGCTCTCCTTGCGGTACAGCGCCGCCGTAAGCATGACTTCCGCGCTCAGCACCATGTTCCGGGCCTCCAGCGCGAAACGCAGGCCGTGCGCGTCCAGCGCGCGCAGTCGCGGCACGTCCAACCTCTTGATTTCCTGAATACGGCGCAGAGCCTTCTGCATCTTCTCTTCCGTGCGCAGAATATACACGTCATACGGGAACAGCGCTTCCTGCACCGCGATGACCACATGCGAGGGGTCCACGCCCTGAGGATGGCGCATGGGCTCGGTGAGCTTGTGCACCACGCGCTCCACCTCTTCCTCGTCAATCTCCACCTCCGTCACCGTGCGGGCGTATTCCGCGCCGGCTTTGCCCACCGCCGCGCCCGTGGTGGACGCCGCGGGCATGGCGTAGGCGCAGAACCCTTCCACCCCCGAGGTCGGACCGTAGGAGGCATCGCCCGCCGCATACAGGCCTTCCAGCGTGGTTCTGCCGTCGATGTCGATGTACAGACCGCCGCCGAAACCCACGTTGCCGATGAGCGCCGACACCCAGCTCAGCTTGCCCTGAATCACCTTGCGGTTCTTGTCCACATATCCCGCCTGCTCATAGGAACGGTACATCAGCGGAAGCGTGCGCTCGAAAAGTTCCCAGTCCCGCGGCGTGTAGGACGAATAGTCGAAATACAGCGGGCCGCGCCCGAAGTGCACTTCCATGGCCATGGATGCGGAAATGCGCCACAAATTGCCGTGCGAGGCGTATTCCGGGTCGTATTTCGCCGTGAAGTCCTCACCTAAGGCGTTCACGAACTTCGCGCCCAGCCCCTGAGACACGTTCATGCCGTGCGTGGCGAAATTGCCGTGCGTGAGCTGATGGCAGTTGAATTCGTAGTTCGCCAGCGCCGCGCCCGCTTCAAGACCCATGATGTGCGCGTCGCCCGTCTCCATGTGAAGGTCCGCGTAATGAGACTTGTACGCCTGCGCGCCGGTGGTGAGCACCACCGCCTTCGCCTTCACCACATACGTCTCTCCGGTGACGCCGTGGAAACCCACCGCGCCGCGGATGACGCGCGGATTGTTCCTGTCGTGAAGAAGCGCGTCCACCATCACGCGGTCCACAATGGTCACGCCCTTCTCTTTGCACACCCTGCGCATGACTTCCATGAACTGCGGGCCGTGGAACATCAGCGTCTTGATGGGACGCTTGTCCGAAGAGCCCTGCCCCTCGATGCGGTTGTAGGTGCCGTCCTCGTTCTTCTCGAACACCACGCCCCACGATTCCAGTTCCTTCACCCGGTCGCCTATGGTGTCGAAATGCTTTTTCAGCCAGTCCTGATCATTGATGAAGAATCCTTCCTCCACGGCCTTGTGGTACCACAGGTCGAAGGAATCCTCCTCCTTGAGGTAGGCCTTGAAGGAGCCTGCGCCGAACGTGCCGCAGCCGCTCTTGCCCACATAGCCCTTGTCGAGAAGAATGACCTCGGCTCCGTTTTCCGCCGCTTTCACGGCGGCGAAGGTCCCGGCAGGACCGCCGCCTATCACGGCCACATCGCATTGCAGTGTTTTCATACCGTTCTCCTGGTG
>CASFUJ010000025.1 GCA_949297645.1 uncultured Desulfovibrionaceae bacterium | reverse complement strand
CCTGAATTTGTAACAGGAAAACTGGAAAACAGGCTTTTAGGTAGTCAGCAATCATAAAAGACTCTTATCAGATATTATTTATATACAAATAAAATAGTTTTAATATGATTATATATTACTAAAAATAATATTATTATATAATTTTTATTACAATTTTATCACAGTTACCGACGACGAAGTGAAGACAACGGACGAACAATGTACGACACTCTGTACAGAGCTCAAACGTCAGGACCGCCCCTTCAAGGAACGGTTTGATTTGACCCTATAAGGGGCTGTTCCTCGGATCCCCTCGTAAGAGGGCTCTGTCTCGACTCTTATCGAAGAGTTATTTCTTGCTGCTCGTAAACGCTCTGACGGGCTGTTCCACCGGGCTGACCGGTTATTTTGTCCCGCTCTTCCTGCTCCCGCACGTACTTGATGCTCGCCCCCTCATTTATTCCAACGTGCTGACAACATAACCGGTGCCCCAGAAATGACGATTGCCGAACTTGCAGCGCAGATGCGGAAAACTCTCGAATATCATCAGGGAGTTCTTCCCTTTCAAATACCCCATTATCTGCGCCACGCTGTACTTTGGGTGGAAGCTTGATGCTCATATGGATATGATCCGCACACGCATTTGCCTCTACTATCTCTATTCTTTTGTTTTCACACAGCTTTCTCAGAATTTCTCCTATCGTCCTGCGATACCTTCCGTATATCGGCTTGAGCCTGAATTTCGGAGCGAAAACGATGTGATACTTGCAGTTCCAACGGGTATGGTTTAAACTCACATCGTTCATCATTGAGTTCCTTTGTGTATAGATTTCGAGTCGAGACAACTGGTTATCTCACAAAAGAACTCCTTTTCAACGTATTTAAAGGCTTCGCCTTTTTGGAACTCCCCGCATAGCGGGGAGTTTTCGACCTTTAAAAAGGGGCCCCACCGCATAAGCGGTGAACTCCCTAACTCTGTCATTCTCAGCTCTTCTGTATTTCAACCTCCAGAACTTGCCGCCGGCAGGCGTGACTACAGATAGAGACCTTCTCCGTCTATGAGCTTGCAGGCCTTTTTCTGAGGCTTCGCCGCTCCGACTTCATTAGCGGATAACATATTGACTTTACACATGATTTACTCCATCTGGGGCATTTTCAAAGGGGCCGTCCGATATTTTCGCAAGATACCCCCAAATGTACCCCCAATTTCGGGGGTATGTCCATGTTGCTTCCTGGATGATGCGGGACTATAATTTTTAAAAAAATAAGTCCCACAAGGGGTTATGTACCTTATGGGACTTTCTCGGTATCTATTCTGGCGGAAAGGGTGGGATTCGAACCCACGTACCGGCTCATCACCGATAACTCGATTTCGAGTCGAGCGCGTTACGGCCTCTTCGCTACCTTTCCACAAACGAGTGTTTTACACGAACTGCCGCCGGCGGGCAAGCCTTTTTTCCCACTGCCTCCGCTCCGGAAGCCGGAGAGAGCGACAGGCAGCCGCAGCGACGTATCCCAAGTCCGGACGCCCCTGCGTCCGCATGCCCGGACCGGACCTCTACGCCGTCCGCGTACGACGGCAGCCATTTTCTGCCGTTCACAGGCGCAACCTTTACAACAGCGGCCTCCAGGTTTTCCTGCAAGGAAAACGAAACTCCTCCCGCGTAAAACCGGAACAGCCTCAGAGCGGCAGCGTTCTTCTGTCGTCCATGTCGGCATGAAGCTGCGCTTTCAAGGCCTCCAGTCCGTCGAAACGACGGTCCATGCGGAGCCGGGCAAGGAAACGCACCTCCAGTCCTCTGCCGTAGATATCTCCCGAAAAATCCATGATATGCGTTTCCAGCGTCAGCGCCGAACCGTCAAAGGTGGGATTCCTGCAGAAGCTTGTCACGGACATGCGCCATTCTCCCGCCCCCTCGCCGTCAAGCAGACGGGCGGAGGTGGCGTACACGGCCGGCGCCGTCATGGCCTGCGTATGGGACACATCGAGATTGGCCGTAGGAATCCCCAGCAGAGGGCCTCCCCTTCCCTCTCCGTGCACCACTTCCCCCTGGACGGAAAAAGGACGACCGAGAAGCGAATTCGCCTCTTCAAGCCGACCGTCGGCCAGCGCCTTTCTGATGCGTGTGGAGCTGACGGGAGAACCGTCCTTCACAACGGCCTCCACCTGCGTGACGTGCGGAAACGCCCTGCGCAGCGCATCGGCTCCGGACTGGTCCCTCCCCATGCGGAAATCATAGCCGATGAACAGCTCTTCCGCCTGAAGCCCGTCCTGGAGCACACGGCGACAGAACGCCTCCGAACTCTCCGAAGCCAGCTTTTTATCGAAGGGCAGCATCAGAACGGCGTCGATACCCTGCTCTTCCATGTATTCCAGTCTCTGCGACGTAGAGCAGAGCACCTTGGGGGGATGGGGGGAAAGAACCGCCGCAGGATGCGGGTCAAAGGTCACGGCCACGGCGGGAATGCCCTGCGAGTGCGCAAAGTCCACCGTACGGCGCAACAGCGCCTGATGCCCGAGATGGACGCCGTCGAAATTGCCGACGGTGGCCGCACACACGTCCCACCCTGCGTATTCGCGCAGCGTCTTCGGATGAGAATCGACAAACATGGGATTACTTGGCCGCCGTATGCTTGAGGGCCATGTCCACGGCGTCCACAAAATTCTCCATGGGAAGAGCCCCGCGCAGCACCATGTTGTTCACAAGAAAATACGGGGTTCCCACGAAACCGAGGGCATTGGCATCGGCGGCATCGGCGGCGAGCATGGCATCAAGCTCCTTCGCCTTGCTCTTGACCGCGGCTTCCAGGGCCTTGGCGTCGAAACCGGCTTCCGCGGCTATCTCGCGCAGGGCGGGAAGGGTATTGTCTTCCACCTGCTTCTGACGGTCAAAAAGAAGCGCATACATCTTCCACGCCTTGACCTTATCCGTCTGATACGCGGCAATGAACCACTCCCCTGCCATGCGCCCCGACTCCGTCTTGGGAATCTGTTTGAAGACAAGGCGCACCTTGCCGGGATAACGCTTCATCAGGTTTCCCACAGTATAGGCGGCCTGATGGCAGTACGCACAGAGAAAGTCGGAAAAGGCGATGATGGTGACGGGAGCATCGTCGGGTCCGCCCACGGGACGCCCCTGAAGTTCCACCTGCTTGGGGACGTTGATATCGCTCTCCCACTGACGCAGAAGCACCGAACGGCGTCGTTTATCCGACCCTTTCTGAACAATATCAAGCAGTTCTTCACTATGCTGCTCAAGAACGTTCAATATGAGTTCCGGATGCTCCTTTAAAAGAGCCTCAAGCTGGGCCGCAGCATCTGTCGCGGGTGCTGCATACACCGGACCTGCAACGAGAACACCTCCTGAAAGCAGAAAAAGCGTCAGGCATATATGGCGAAACAAAGACATGCTTATCTCCTTTTGCATAGCTATATCTTTTTCGCAGCAGCCTGACAAGGCAGGCCATCCTTGCGAAATATTACCGCATATTTTCCGGCAGGAAACGGTATATCCTGCCGCGGAAGACAAAAAGTCGTCCGTTTTCCGGCAAAGGCGTCAGCAGGTGACCATACTGACGGCAAGTCCGCCCATGGAAGTTTCCTTGAATTTGTGGCTCATCTCTCTGCCGGTCTCCGCCATGGCGGCGATGGCCGCGTCAAGAGAGACGCGATGCGCCTCCGGACTCGTGCCCGTGCTGATGAGCGATGCGTTGAACGCCTTGACCGCTCCCATGGCGTTGCGCTCGATACAGGGAATCTGCACATAGCCCCCCACGGGGTCACAGGTAATGCCCAGATGATGTTCCAGCGCCACTTCGGCGGCATTTTCCACATAACGGGAAGGATTTCCCTGTGCATCGGTAAGCATGGCGGCGGCCATGGCGGAAGCCACGCCTATTTCTCCCTGACAGCCCACTTCAGCCCCGGCGATGCTGGCGTTGTGCTTGGCGATGAAGCCCACGGCGGCGGCCGCAAGAAACCCCTCGCGTATGGCTCTGTCGCCGATGAACATGTCATGACGCATGGCATAGACAAGCGCCGGCATGACTCCGGCGGAACCGCAGGTGGGCGCCGTGACGATGACGCCTCCCGAGGCGTTTTCCTCGGATGCGGCGAAGGCGTAGGCGTTGAGTCCGGCCAGGAACTTCCCCGGAGAGCTCTGGAGCGCCCGCGCCCTTTCGTGCAGCATGTGCGCCTTGCGCTCCACCTTGAGCGGCCCGGCAAGATATCCGCTGCCGTCAAGTCCGTGACGCACGGACTCCTCCATCCTGTCCAGAAGGTCGTTCAGACCTTCAATGACGGACGTACGCGACGCCCCCGTGATAGCGGTCTCGTTGGCCAGCATGATTTCGTAGATGTTCAGCCCCTGACTGCGGATGATGTCCCGGAGCTCCTTCATGTTGCTGTAGGGATAGGCGGGAGCGCCGAGCTCCGGGGCCTTCCATCCGTCCCACTGCACGAAGCCTCCGCCCACGGAGTAGTAGGCCTTGTCAAACAGCACCTCACCGGCGCCGTCGAGAAGTTCGGCCACAAGCGTATTGCTGTAGGGATACTCGTGCACAATGGCGTCATGCACGATGTCGGTAAGCGCAATGCGCGCACTGCCTGCGCCCAGCTCCACGCGGTACTCGCGGGTCGGCTCCGCCGAAAGCTGCGCAAGATACCCTGAAGGACAGTCCTCCGGCTTCACGCCGAGTATGCCCGCAAGTACCGCTGCATCGGTACCGTGTCCGGCCCCCGTGGCGCTGAGAGAGCCGAACAGCCTCACCCGTATGCGGGCGGCGCGGGCCAGAATCTCACGCGGCAAATCGGCGCAGGTCTGAGAAAAAAGACGCCCCGCCGTCATGGGGCCGATGGTATGCGAACTCGACGGGCCGGGCCCGACTTTGAACAGGGAGAAAATCGACGTAGTAATAGGCTGCATGAAGAAACTCCTCAATAAGGAAAAGCTTCGGCGTTCCGCAGCTGAAAGAACGCCCTTTCGACAAAAAAGCGCCGCGCCCCGGAAGCGAAGGGCGCGGCAAAGAATCTACATCTGACCGGAATTATCTTTCTCTTCAGCCTCCAGGTCCTCGGTATGCTTGAGAATCTCTTCAAGCTGTATATCCCCGCAAAGCACGCCTACAATCTCATCCTTATCGTCCGTCACCGCCTGGGAAACGGAAAGGATGAGCGCGCCCGTGTACTGGGACTGGTAGAGATCGGTCACATGCAGTTCGCCGTCCTGCATGGGCATCTTGAACCAGACGCGGTCGGAATAGTCGTAGCCCGGATCGGGCAGATGGCCGTACTTGTCGGTATTGGCCTCGTCCGTAACCACAGCCTGAAGCAGTTTGCCGTGGGCGTCGGTAAGCGTGATGAACTGAATATAAGGATAGTGGTCGGCAAAGCTCTGCATGGCGTCACAGCGCTCCTGCTCCGTACGGCTGACACGACATGCTTCGGCAAGGCGTGTCATGATGCCGGACGCAAGACGGCTGGCCACTCTCTTGAGCTTCTGCAGTTCGGAGACGAAAAGCTCGGGCATGAACTGCTTGACGAGAGTCATCATCTCCTTGTTGGAGAAGGACGTGTTGCGCCCCGCTTCGTAGGCCTGCATGATGGCGTTGTATATCTGCCCCACGGCGGGATGCTTCTTGGTCACGCGGCGACTTTCGTCCAGCTCCAAATTGCTGTTGATCCAGTAGGCCACGCCCGCACGGCCGGACTTGTCGGTGATGATGATGGGCACGGGGCGGTTGAGGATCTTGGCCGTATCGAAGATATTGTAGATTTCCTCATTTTTGGCGAGTCCGTCCACATGCACACCCGCGCTGGTGGCGTTGAAGTCGCTTCCCACAAAGGGATAGTTCGGCGGGATGACGTACTCAAGCTCCTTGGCAAAATACTCGGCGATTTCGGAAATCACCGTGGTATCCGCCACATCGTCGTTGCCGGTCAGGGAAATATACTCCATGACCAGAGCTTCCACGGGAGTATTGCCCGTACGCTCGCCGAAGCCCAGAAGCGCCCCGTTCACGGCGGCACAGCCGTACAGCCAGGCGGTGACGCCGTTGACCAGCACCTTGTGGAAATCGTTGTGGCCGTGCCATTCCAGCCACTGGCCGGGCACGCCCGCTTCATCGGTAAAGGCGCGCACGATCCCCTGCACCGAACGCGGAAGAGCCGCTCCGGCATAGGGTACGCCGAAGCCCATGGTATCGCAGAGACGTATTTTTACCGGCATGGACGCCTTGTGCGCAAGCTCCATGAGACGCGAGGCGAACGGCAGACAGAAGCCGTGTATGTCCGCGCGGGTCACGTCTTCGAAATGGCAGCGCGGCACGATGCCCCACTCGAGGGCGCGCTCCACGATGCGCAGATAGTCGTCCATGGCCTGCTGACGGGTCTTTCCTAATTTAAGGTAGATATGGTAGTCGGACACGCTGGTGAGCAGCCCGACCTCATCGAACTCCATGTCCCTTGCGATGCGGAGGTCATTCTCGTTGGCACGAATCCATCCCGTGACGCGGGGAAAACGATAGCCCCTTGCGCGACAGGTCTCGATGGCCTTTCGGTCCTTGGCGGAATACATGAAGAATTCCGAAGCCTGAATGAGTCCGCTCTTGCCGCCGAGCTTGTGCAGCAAATCGAAAATATGCGCTATCTGCTTCACCGTATAGGGGGGACGGGCCTGCTGCCCGTCGCGGAAGGTGGTGTCGGTGATGAAGCAGGGGTCTGCCGGACGCGGGGCGATAATGGTACCGTCAAAGCCTATGCGTCCAATCCTCGTATAGGGGAAAAGTTCACGGTAAAGCTGAGGATCCGCCCTCTCTTCCATGTGAAGGCTGCGCTCGGAACTTTTCTTGAAAAGAATCATTGTACCTCCGGGTGGTCCGTCCTGCGGACAGGCTCTTTTAGCAGGGATGAAACATCCTATCTGTTAACACAGGAAAAATAAAGTATTATGCCCGCTCTAAATTTTCCTCCCTGCAGACCGCGACGGAAGCGCCGCCCGAAAAAATTTAATGAGCATGTTTTGATATTGTTCTTTTTTTCTCTTGATATTTTCCGTCGCGACCGCCTCCGTCGCTTTTTTCTGAAAAAAATACTGTTTTTTATTTCAGTATATTATAAAAACCCCCGGCTGCAACTGCTGCCAGAAGCGCCCGATGCTCGTTCCGTTCTGGAACCACCCCCCGCAAAGGAAAGGGTTGAAAAAGGGACTATTTTATGGTTTACTTACTGAAAATACAGGTTTTTCCCCTTTTTCCCCGACCTGGGGACACGCACTGGCTTGTGAACAGAGCCGGAGCTATTGTGCTCCCCCCTAAAATAGGGTAGTAACGGAGTTACACGCTGTAAGGCCGGGACTTGTACTGTGCCCTCGCACATCCGGCCCAGTATTGGTGTATCAGGGGTCGCTCTGTCTGAACGGAAAGATTTTCCGGCTCATTGGTTGGCAAAGCGACAGACCCATAATCAACCATGTGGAGGTAAGGCAATGGCGAAACATGCAACCCCCCTGTTGGACCAGCTCGAATCCGGGCCCTGGCCCAGCTTTGTATCTGATATCAAGCAGCTTGCCGAAAGCAGAGCCAAGAACGCTCAGGGCTTGGATTATCAGATTCCCAGTGATGCCCCCGAAGATCTGCTGGGCATCATGGAACTCTCCTACGAAGACAAGGAAACGCACTGGAAGCACGGCGGCATCGTGGGCGTGTTCGGCTACGGCGGCGGCGTTATCGGCCGTTACTGCGACCAGCCCGAAAAGTTCCCCGGCGTGGCCCATTTCCATACCGTCCGCGTGGCTCAGCCTTCCGGTAAGTTCTACAGCACCGAATATCTGCGCGGCATCTGCGACATCTGGGATCTGCGCGGCTCCGGTCTGACCAATATGCACGGCTCCACCGGCGACATGGTGCTCATCGGCACCCAGACGCCTCAGCTCGAAGAAATCTTCTACGAACTGACCCACAAGATGGAAGTGGACCTCGGCGGTTCCGGCTCCAACCTGCGTACTCCCGCGGCCTGCATGGGCATGTCCCGCTGCGAATACGCCTGCTACAACACCCAGCTCGCCTGCTACCAGCTCACCCAGGACTACCAGGACGAACTGCATCGTCCCGCCTTCCCCTACAAGTTCAAGTTCAAATTCGACGGCTGCCCCAACGGTTGCGTGGCTTCCATGGCCCGTTCCGACTTCGCCGTCATCGGCACCTGGAAGGACGACATCAAGATCGACCAGGAAGCCGTGAAGGCCTATGTGGCCGGTGAATTCGCTCCCAACGCCGGCGCCCACTCCGGCCGCGACTGGGGCAAGTTCGACATTCAGAAGGAAGTCATCGACCTCTGCCCGACCCACTGCATGAGCTGGGACGGCAGCAAGCTGTCCATCGACACCGCGAACTGCGTGCGCTGCATGCACTGCATCAACACCATGCCCCGCGCTCTGCATGTCGGTGACGACCGCGGCGCCTCCATCCTCGTCGGCGCCAAGGCTCCTATTCTCGACGGCGCTCAGATGGGCTCCCTGCTCGTTCCCTTCATCCCCGCGGAAGAACCTTTCGACGAAATCAAGTCCGTCATCGAAAAGATTTGGGACTGGTGGATGGAAGAAGGCAAGAACCGCGAACGTGTTGGCGAAACCATCAAGCGTCTCTCCTTCCAGAAGCTGCTTGAAGTGACCGAAATTCCGGCCATTCCTCAGCACGTCATCGAGCCCCGCACGAACCCCTACATTCTCTTCAAGGAAGAGGACGTGCCCGGCGGCTGGACCCGTGACATCGCTGCTTACCGTCAGCGTCACCTGCGCTAATCAGAGAGGAGAGCAAAAATGGCTTTTATTTCTTCCGGTTACAATCCTGCAAAACCCATGGAAGGTCGTATCTCCGATATCGGACCCCGCAAGTACGACTCCTTCTTCCCTGAGGTCATTGCCAAGAACTTCGGCAAGTGGCTGTACCACGAAATTCTGGAACCCGGCGTGCTCATGCATGTGGCCGAAAGCGGTGACAAGGTCTATACCGTCCGTTGCGGCGGCGCCCGTACCATGACCACCGTGCACATCCGCGAAATCTGCGAAATCGCCGACAAGTACTGCGGCGGCCATGTGCGCTGGACCACCCGTTCCAACGTGGAATTCATGGTGACCGACCTTGAGACCCTCAAAGCCCTCAAGGAAGACCTGGCTTCCCGCAAGTTCGCCGGCGGCTCCTACAAGTTCCCCATCGGCGGCACCGGCGCCGGCGTCACCAACATCATCCACACGCAGGGCTGGCTGCACTGCCACACCCCCGCCACCGACGCCTCCGGCCCGGTGAAGGCTCTGATGGACACCGTGTTCGCGGACTTCCAGAACCATCGTCTGCCTGCCCCCGTGCGCATCTCCCTGGCCTGCTGCCTCAACATGTGCGGCGCCGTGCATGTGTCCGACATCGGTGTTGTGGGTATCCACCGCAAGCCCCCGATGATCGACCAGGAATGGGTTGACCAGCTCTGCGAAATTCCTCTGGCCGTCGCCGCCTGCCCCGTGGCCGCCGTGCGTCCTGCCAAGGAAGAACTCGACGGCAAGAAGATCAACACCGTGGCTATCAAGCAGGAACGCTGCATGTACTGCGGCAACTGCTACACCATGTGCCCCGCCCTTCCCATCTCCGACGGCGAAGGCGACGGCGTGCTCATCATGGTCGGCGGCAAGATCTCCAACCGTATCAGCCGTCCCAAGTTCTCCAAGGTCGTCGTGTCCTACATCGAAAACGAACCGCCCCGCTGGCCCACGCTGTGCGCCACTGTGAAGCGCATCCTCGATGTGTACGCTGAAAACGCCAACAAGTACGAACGTCTGGGCGACTGGGCCGAACGTATCGGTTGGGAAAAGTTCTTCGAACTGACCGACCTGGAGTTCACCCCCCAGCTCATCGACGACTTCCGCGAACAGGCCTACTTCAGCTGGCGTCAGTCCACCCAGTTCAAGTTCTCCGAACTGGCCGCTGAAGCCTACAAGGGCGCCGAAGCTCATGCCGAAGCCGCCAACGCCGGCGTTACCGAAGAAGACAAGTCCCTGGTGTACAACTGGCTGGTGGACAAGACCAGCAAGCCCGGCGCCAAGACCAAGTTCTACTTCAACCAGTTCCTCGAACTGTTCCCCGGCGCCAGCCCCCGCAAGGTCAAGAACGTCCTCACCGCTCTGGTGGACGACGAAAAGGTGGCTTACTGGTCCTCCGGTTCCACCACCATGTACGGCCTCAAGGGTGCCGGCAAGCAGGGCGCCACGGAAGAAGGCGAATAATATCGCCTCCGTCCGCAGGCAGTCAGCCCTCACCGGTAACGCTGCCGCGCACTGACATTCAGGGGAAGACCTTTCGGGGTCTTCCCCTTTTTGATTGGTCGCGGCACCTGTCATGAACGGAGTTCACGTCTGGAGAGACCCGAGGCAGACCGCTTTCGGAAGAGCCTTTCCTCGTCCGCCGGAAACGATGCGTATCCCGCCCCGGACCTCATGGGACATGACGGCACTCGATCTTCAATATCATGAGAGCCCTCGAATACCGTCGGCAGAAAAGCGTGAATCTGAGGTTCACACGGACGAACCGGCGGAAAAGCTCCGGAGAACGGCGCCCCCTGTTCCCCTCCGTCCGCCACGGAAGATACGCTCACGACGCAAGACAGCAGGAAGCGCACAACCGGGGTCAGGACTTTCGGCCAGCAGTACGGAGCGAACGCGGAAGATTGCGCTGAACTTCGAGAATATCCGTCTTTTCCCGTCCATGAAGAAACACCTCCGGACGGGCGGACGAAACAGATGCCGCGTTTCACCGCGTACCATCTGCCGGAACGCTGCAACACGCTCCTTCCCCCGTTGACGATACCGTCCCATCATTATTAAAAAGGGCGGTCGCGATTCCGGATGACAAACGGCTCTTTTCCGCCTCGTCCGATCGGGCGCATGTCTCGGACAAAGTTCCCTTCGCGATGGCGTCCTGCCGGAGCAGCGACCAGCGACAAGCCTCTTCCGAAGAGGCCCGTTTGTCCCGCAGAGGGAAACTTCATCCCTTCCACCTTCTACCCCCTTCTTTTCATGGAACAGGCACGACTCGTCATTTCCGGGCTTTCCGGCGGCAGCGGCAAGACGCTGGTTTCTCTCGGCCTTTCACGGCTTTTTGCCAGACGCGGTCTTGCCGTGCAGCCCTGTAAGAAGGGGCCGGACTATATCGACTACGCATGGCTGGCGCTGGCCGCCCGCAGGCATGCCGCCTGTCTTGACTCCTATTTTCTGGGCGATGCGTCCCTGCTGCGGCAGTTTTCCCGGCTCTGCGCACGCCGTCCTTCCGACCTTGCCCTCATAGAAGGAAACCGCGGTCTCTTTGATGGACGGGATGTGGAGGGTTCCTGCTCCACGGCCCATGTGGCGCGCTTGCTGAAGGCTCCCGTCGTGCTCACCATGAACTGCGCCAAAATGACGCGCACGGCGGCGGCCATCGTTTCCGGCATTGCGAATTTTGAGCCCGACCTGCCTCTCGCAGGCGTCATCCTGAACAACGTGGCGGGCGAGCGTCACGGGACCATGTTGCGGCGGGCCATTGAAACCTATACCGATATTCCCGTCATGGGCATACTTCCGCGCCTCAGGGAAAATCCTCTGCCGGAACGGCACATGGGACTATCCCTGAATACGGAAGACAACGAAGTCCACGCTGTTCTCGATCATCTGGCAAACCTGCTGGAGGAGCATACCGACGCGGGACTTTTTCTCTCCCTCGCCCGCACGGCGCCGCATCTTCCCGATATCCCGCATGCCGATGTCCCGACCCGCACGGAGAACAGGGTGCGCATCGGCTATGTGCAGGACAAGGCTCTCTGGTTCTACTATCAGGAAAACCTTGACGCGCTGCATGATGCCGGGGCGGAACTGGTACGCCTGAGTCTGTTCGACACAAAGCCATGGCCGCAGGTGGACGGACTGTATCTCGGCGGCGGCTATCCCGAACTGTTTGCCGAGGAGATCAGCTCCTCTGCGCGCCTTGGCGACATCCGCGCGCTTTCCCTGTCCGGTCGCCCCATCTACGCCGAATGCGGCGGCTTCATGGTGTTGTGCGACGCTCTGCTGCTGGAAGGCGGACCTCGTCCCATGGCAGGTCTGCTGCCGCCGCGGCCGCGCTTTTTCCGCCGCCCGCAGGGACTCGGCTATGTGACCGCCTGCGTGGTGGCCCCAAACCCCTTCCATCCGATGGGAAGCGTCTGGCGCGGGCATGAATTCCACTATTCCCGCTGCGAATGGCCCGAAGGGCCTCTGCCCTCCTGCTGCCTCACCCTCTCGCCGGGAACGGGCATGTACGAAAAAGACGGCGTCCGCTACGACGGTCTGCTCACCCGCCGTACCTTCGCCTGCTGGACGCATCTCTTCGCGCCCGCAGTACCGCACTGGGCAGAGCGCTTCGTGGCCGCCTGCGCCCTGCGCTGACAGCGCGTCCGCGTGCCTCCGACATTCGCGCGCCGTTACCGGCCGGTTCCCCCGCAAGCCGAAGACGGCTGCTTCATGGGGCCGTGCGACGCCTGTTTGCTGAAAGGCGGGCCTCGTCCCACGGCAGGTCTGCTGCCGCCGCGCTTTTCACTACCCGCACACTTCCGCCCCCGCGCTCTCCTTTTCTGCAGGAACACTTCGCCGCCCCAGAGCGCGGCGAAGTATGGATGGCCCTCCTCCGTTGGGATGAATGTTTTCCACCACATGCTGAGATTCGGCCCGTCATCTTCTCAATGCCCGTGGATTTGCGCATTTTTTCCGCCACGCGCAGGAACTCGGTCAGCCCTTCCGGCCGCTCCTTTCTGGTATGCTTTTCCACCGCCCCTCGTGGGCCCCGCCATGTGACCGCCGGTATGACGGCCTTCCCTTCCATCCGCCCGAAAGCCTCCGGCACGGCCACGAATTCCATTATTCCCGCTGCGAGTGGCCGGAAGGGTCCATACCTCCTGCTGCCTCACCCCTTTCGCCGGGAACAGACATGTACGAAAAAAAAACGACGTCCGCTACGACGGTCTGCTCACCTGCCGTACCTTCGCATGCAGGACACATCTTCGCACATGTGCCGCCATGCAATTCAACGATTGCATGACAAGGTTCAATACCTGGACCTTACATCGCTTCCGGCAAAATAAGCAGAACGAAACTGACGCTCCGCAGCAGGCACGTTAAAATTTTTTGTTTTTCCGCGCCCACGCGGAAGCACTTCGCGCTTTCCGCTCAAATATCACGACAATATCATATAACTCGCTGTATTTTCATATTCTTCAGTCTTGTTTCTCCCTTCCGCCCTCATAACGGCAACACAGGGAACAGCACATCGGCATACGACTCCACATGTACTCAAAACAGAAGAAGCAGTGAGTTTTTCTCAAAACATTCTTTCGATAACTTCCAGTAACTATTTATATTCTCATATTTTTATCCTTTTTATCGTTGTCATTTCCGTGCTGAGAAACAACGGTGTTCAGGTCCGCCAGCGGGAAAAAAGCATACTTTTTTACAGTGTAAAATTTTTTTTATTCTAATGAAAATACCATGTTATTATTATTTTTTACAAAATTTTTATAATTTTTTTATCAATTTCTTATCAATCCGTATTGCAAGGTCATCCCATGGAAAAAGAGGGATTTTCCATACGGTGTTATTCAACCACTTTTTTCAAAGGAATGACTGCAATGAAAAAGCTTACTACGCTTCTGCTGGCTGCCGGCATGGTGTTTGCCGCTTCCGCTCCCGCTTCCGCTGTTGACGTCAAGATGGACGGCGAATACATGTTCTCCTTCGGTCTCGGCGAACGCGTTGCCACCGGCGACAACTTCGACAATGCCGGTCAGCGTTTCCGTCTCGGCATGACCTTCGCCGCCAATGAAAACCTCTCCGGTTACATGCAGCTGCAGGCCGGTATCAGCCAGACCGCCAACAACGGCTACGACTGGGGTACCGACACCACCGGCCGCAACTCCGACGTTGCCGTTCGTCAGGCCTACATCGACTGGATTATCCCCAGCACCGACGTCAAGGTTCGTATGGGTAAGCAGCTCACCGGTCTTCCCATCGACGCCTTCGGCAAGAACGCCATCATGCATCCCGGCTGGGGCGGCCGTGACGGTATCTCCCTTACCGCTCCCGTGACCGACTGGCTCGACGTCAGCGCCTTCTGGCTGCGCAGCGGTTACTTTGGTGTCAACAACAATGATACCGACCAGTCCAAGAAGTCCGACTTCTTCTCCGCGGCCGCTGCCATGAAGTTTGAAGGCTTCGCCGTGACCCCCTATGTGATGTATGGCGCCATTGATGCTTCTGCCACTAACGCTGTTCCCGGCTCCACCGACGGCGGCTACCTCGCCGACGGCAACGCCTTCTGGGCTGGCGTGACCACCACCATGACCTACTTCGACCCCTTCGTGCTGAAGCTCTCCGGCGCCTACGGCACGATGAACTATGACAGCAATATCGACGACCGCAGCGGCTGGTACATCCAGGCCAAGGCTTCCTACAAGACTGCCTACGGTACTCCCATTCTGGGCGCCTGGTACGGCTCCGGCGACGACCGCAACGACTATGCTCGTCAGGGCTGGATTCCCACCAACGCCGGCCGTTTCCATCCCACCGTTGCCTACTGCGCCGGCGAATACGGCCTGTATGACACCACCACCCGCCACAACATCGCCGGCACCTGGGGCGTGCAGGCCGGTATCGAAGACGTCTCCTTCCTGCAGGACCTGAGCCACAAGTTCACCGTGACTCTGTGGAAGGGTACCAACAGCGACGGCAACTCCTCTTCCCTCTCCCCTGTTGACTACATGACCTATTCCGACACTGCCGTGGAATTCAACCTGGTCAACACCTACAACATCTACAAGAACCTCACCGCCTGCCTCGAACTGTCCTACATCATCGCCGACTACGACAAGGACGACCATGCCGTGTGGGCCGGTCGCGATGACTGGAGCGAAAACGGCTGGAGCGCCATGCTCAACTTCGCCTACAAGTTCTAATGTCCCGCGGGGTTAACCCGCACAGAACTTGACCGGTTTTATGCGGGAGGGGATGCACATCCTCTCCCGCTTTGTTTAGACGCCTTCCTTCCGGAAGGTTCCCGGGTTCTTCAGGAGGAGAAGAGGCATGTTGCCGACCGGCTCTTTCCTGACAGGAAGAAAGAGGATGGCGAGTCGGGCCATCGCGTTCCGAACCGGCGTCAGCCCGTCAGGAGATATGCCGTCTCCTTTTCCGAGGAGGCAGAGTCACTTACAGAGAATCGCCCTCTCCCTCCGAGCTGAAGAGCTGCCGTACATCCACATTGAGCGCACGGGCCAGTTTTTCCAGCGTCCCGAGTTTACAGGTAGCTATGCGGCCGTCCCTTGCCCGGGCTATGGTGTCAGGCGCCACATGAGAAAGAAGCTGCAGCTCCTCATACGTCAATTTCTTCTCTTTCATGATTTCGCCGAGATGGCTGACAATAGGCATAAGTCCTCCATTTTTCCGTAGCGATACCGGGAAGAGCTTGACGGATACTTGGCTATAACCTAGTATTTATTCCACAGCTCTGTCCTGCGCACGGCCCGTCCACGGGCCGGGTCGTACGCATTTTTCTGGTACTCCTCCCCCGGCGCTTTGCCTTCCTCCCTGCTCCGCAAAGCCGATTCGAGAGCTGTCCTATGCTGCACAGTTTGAAAAAACAACTTTCCGTTCCTGACCTTCATCTGCTTATCGGCACTCCTGATACGCAGACGATGAACAGTATTTTTGCGTACCTGGAGCCCTTGGGATATCAGCTCGACAGTGCCGCCGACAGTGACGAGGTACGCAACTGTCTGAAAAATGCCTCCTACAATGCGCTCATTCTTGATGCGACGCTCACCGACCAGAACGGTATTCCGCTCTATACCTGCCTGCGAATGGAACGTATCATCAGCCCCATCATTCTGCTTGCCCCGGAAAACACGCTGGAAAACCTGCCCCGTTATCTGAACAGCGGCGCAGACGACATCGTCACCAGTCCGGTCCATCTTCTGGAGCTGGAGGCTAGAATTCTTGCCGCCATACGCCTCGCCACCGCGCACCTTACGGCGGTAAAGCTGACATGGGAGGGCATAGAACTGGATGCCCATGCGCACACCATCACCTGTGACGGCAGACATATTCATCTTCCCCCCATGGCCTTCGCCCTTCTGGCGCGTCTCATGAAATCCGCTCCCAACGTCGTCAGCCGCAGTGAGCTGCAAAATGAACTTTACGGAGATACGCCTCCCAACAGCGACGCCCTGCGTACCTATATTCATATTCTCCGCACCCAACTGGAAAAACAGAACAAGCCCATCCTGCAAACGGTTCCCCGTGTGGGATTCCGCCTGACGCCTCTGTCCTAGAAAAAGACCTTACTTCTCTGTACGCCCGGCATGCATCCCCACAGCAGATGTATACGTTGATGCGTTTCACTACATTCAAAAAAAACTCAGAGGCATCTCCCCAGGTTACGGAACTGTGTTGACGGCGATGCTGACAACGCAGATGTTTTCGACTGTCATTCTTATATAGGATATAAGTTTTACTTTTTCCTTTTCAAAAAAATAACAATTTCATCACTAGAATGAAACAATTTTCAAACGGTGTCAAAAGAATAGGCACAATTTTTCAAATAACTGACTTTTTTCGAAGAACCACAAGTAAAACACCGGCATACACGCCATACCACCACAGGAAGAATATACCCTGTCCGATGAAAAAAATTCCCTGTCCTGAATATTGTGAGGGATTCATTTCTTCCATACTACGACGAGAAAACAACAAACTGCACTGTTCCATCGGAACGTTCAGCGTCATGGAAGCAGACTGCGATGCATTGCAAGGAGCCATCGGATTCAGACCATGACGAGAGAACAGGCAGACACCGGAACCGTATGAAGTTCCTTTCATGCATAGATGAAAGAAAAATCATACCTTCCGGTCTTTCTGTTCCGCATGCCCCCCTGCAAGGCCGTGCCTTTCCTTTTCCGCATTGTCCGTTCCGCTGCTGCGTCCTGCCGGATATCACAGTTCGTGCGTCGGTCCTGTGCGGCCTATTCGACGGCTCTTACGGATGCTGCCAGTAAAGAGAGACACGGAAGGAGTCGTGAGAAAATCCGGGCGCATCCTTTTCCGTTCGGACTTCCAGCCGGAAGCCGTGCAGCGCCGCTATGCGCATGATGATGGAAAGGCCGAGGCCGCTTCCCGCTCTGTCCTGCCCCGGCGGCCGGAAAAAGCGTTCCCCGAGTCTTGCCGCATATTCCTCCGGCAGAGGGCGGCAGTCGTTCTGCACCACGAGACTTTCCCGCTCCAGCGTCACGCGCACCAGTCCGCCATCCGGAGTATAGGAAGCGGCGTTCTCCAGCACGTTGCGCAACAGCATGGAAAGCAGACCGGGATTTCCCCGTACTTCGGCGCTCAGCGTGACAAGCTGCGATTCCAGATGAAGCCCGCTCTCCTCCAGCCGCGTGCGGTATGCGGGGAGAGCCTCCTGCAGAAGGGATGCCCAGTTGACCACGGTTTCGGCAAGGGGACCGTGGGCATTGTCGGCAGAGCTTTCCAGCCGCGAAAGCGCAAGAAGCTGCTCCATGAGACGGGAGCAGCGGTCA
>CASFUJ010000024.1 GCA_949297645.1 uncultured Desulfovibrionaceae bacterium | reverse complement strand
TTTCCCCCGTCCTGTCAAACACTTTTTTCCTCTTTTCTCGAAGTTTTTTCGAGACACCATAACAATATACTGATAATATTCATCTTTTATCTCAAAAAAAGTTTGCGTCAGCCCCGGATCAGAGCTTGTTTTCACGCTTTTTCCGCTCTCTCCACGGTCTCATGCGCGTCAGGCCCGCAAAAAAATCCGTGTTCTTTCTCGTCATGGCCGCCAAAACACGCCTCCGGCGGGCGCGTTTCGGCCCCGCACGGCTCCCTTGCAAAAGCATGGAGTCGCAAAAAACGGGCACCTCCATTCCCGGAATCGTACCCGTTTTCTCTCTCTGTTTCTGAAAAACTCTGTTTTCTCCCGCCGCAACCGAAACTGCGGACGGTTCCGCGCGTTGCGGGGGGCGTTATCCCGACAGCCCTGCACACGGGACAGAGCCGCACGATGCTTTTACCATCTTTGAACCATGCGTTTCCCCACTCAATCGGGACTGCGCCCCCTGCCCGTACAGGCTGAACAAGGCAGGCATGCAAGAGCCAGCCGTACCTGTCGTGTTCGTTCTGCCTGCCGAAACTTCGAAGTTCCGGAGAAAGAACACCGGCGTATTCCATCACCGCCAGGCACGATAAAGAGGTTTCTTCCTGTTTCCCTGTCTGCCGTTGCCCCTGTTCACCGGGGTTACCGTTTAAAAGGAACACTCCCGCTTTCGTGACGGCGGGAGTGTTCGCAAGGGTATCAGAAACAAGCCGGAGCAGGCCACCGCCCCGTCTCAGCCGTCCGAGGGTGCATTCAGGAAGCGCCCCTTGCCGGAGGCGTGGTCACGACGCCCTGCCCGGCGGCCCAGAGGTTGACATCCTCCCTGCGGATGGCGGCGGCCATCATGCCGGGAAAGATGTCCGGCGTGCAGGCAAAGCAGGGAACGCCGAGCGCGGCAAGGCGCCCCGCCAGCTCCCTGTCGTAGAAGGGACTACCTTCGTTGCTCAGGGCAAGAAGGGTGATGAACTGCACGCCGGACTGTACAAGTTCATTGGCGCGCTGGAGAAGATTCCGCTCCACGCCGCCTTCATACAGGTCGGAAATCAGCACCATGACGGTATTGCGCGGGTCGGTGATGAGCGACTGGCAGTAGCCCACGGCCCGGTTGATGTCGGTACCGCCGCCGAGCTGCACGCCGAAGAGCACGTCCACCGGGTCGCGCAATTCCTCCGTAAGGTCCACCACGGAGGTGTCGAAGACCACAAGGCGTGTCTTCACCGCGGGCAGGGAGGCCATGACCGCGCCGAAGATGCTGGAGTACACGATGGAATTGGCCATGGAACCGCTCTCATCGATGCAGAGTATGACCTCCCTCTGCGGCCTGTGGGCCTTGCGTCCGTAGCCTATCAGCGACTGCGGCACCACGGTGTGGTATTCTTCCTGCCAATGGCGAAGATTGGCCTGAATGGTACGGTTCCAGTCTATTTCCGAAGCTCTGGGACGACGGTTGCGTACCGCCCGGTTGAGCGCGCCGCTTACAGCGGTGCGCAGCGGTTCCTCAAGCTGCTTCAGAAGCTCGTCCACCACCTTGCGGACCACCAGCCGCGCCGTCTCCCTCGTTTCCGGAGGAATGACGCCGTTCAGGCTCATGAGGGTGGACACCAGGTTCACGTCCGGCTGCACGGATTCCAGCATTTCCGGCTGGAGCAGCATATCCTTGAGATACAACCGGTCGAAGGCGTCCTTCTGCATGGCCCTTACCACGGTGGAGGGAAAGTATTTGCGGATGTCCCCGAGCCAGCGTGCCACGCGGGGAGACGACGCGCCGCTGCCGCCGCGCAGACCTCTGCCTTCTCCTCCGCGGTCATAGAGCAGGGAAAGAGCCTCGCTCATGCCCATGTCTTCCGCGCTCAGCTGCACGTCCGCACAGCAGCTTCTGGCCTCATCGCCGAGAGCAAGCACCCAGCGCCGCATGCGTTCCTTCTCAAGAGCGTTATCCATGTGCACCTCGTCCGTTGTCGTCCGGACCACTGCCGGCCAGTCCCAGAATGTTCCTCAAAAACGGCAGGGGAAGCACGGCGCGCTCCTCGTTCCAGACGGAAGCGTGCGCAGAAGCGCGGACGGCTCCGCCCTCCGCCGGTGCGCGTCGGGCCCGCTCGGCAAGCTGTCTGCGTTCCGGCGCGGAAAAGGCCGTGAACGTGCGGCGCAGTACGGGCAGAATTGTGGTGAACTGCTCGTCGGGAAGCTCCGCAAGCCACACGTCCACCATGCTCCACAGCGCGTCGTCATGCAGCAGCACCATGGCGCTTTCGCCAAGAAAGGAGGAAAGCCAGTCCGCCGCCTGTTCCGGTTCGGAAGCAGGAGAAAGGGCAAAGCCCATCTGACGGGCGACCTCATCGGAAGAGAGCACCTCATCGTCGAAAAGAAGCCTTGCCACACTGCCGCGAATCAGGGCATGCACCCCGCTCTCTTCCGGCAGAAGTCTGAAGAGCGCCTGCCGCCACATGGCGGTAAGCTCTTCCTGCCCCACAAGACGGATAGCCTCATGCGCCGCGCGCAGAGGGTCATTGAGAGGCGCCGAACTTTCACCGTCCAGTCCCGAGCATGCGGCATGCAGCCCCACGGCCACGCGGGGTACGATCCCCTCCACCAGCGCCAGCACCATGGCCGTATCCGTACCGCGCACATCGCCGTACCGGGCCACGCGGACAAGCTCCGGCAGCGTGCGCAGAAGCTGAAGCGTATCCGTAGTAAGCGCGGCCCGCTCTTCCAGCGTGCGCACAAGGCCGTCTATAGCCTCCGCAAGGTCCGCCAGCAGGGCGACGTCCATCAGTTTCGCAAGCTCCGGCAAATCCGCGCGGGACGCGAGCTCCAGCGTACGACGCACGGCCGCATCGACAAGCGTGTTGCCCCACGAGCCTGCATTGATGATGTCCACGACCAGCTTCGGCTCCCATTGCAGCAGCCAGAGCTCATGGAACGTGCCCTTGCCTCCGCCCTCGCGCCTGTCCGTTCCCCAGGGGATGTCCAGCAGACTCATGCGGTGAAGCATGCGGCTGCGCTCAAGGTCCACGTCCCTGCGAAGGTCAAGGTCCAGCGTCTTCTGAGAAGCCTCCGGCTTCAGCCTGAGCTTTTTCTGAAGACGCTCGATATCCCTCTGAAGCGGGACGGCGGGCACGCCTTCCGGTACACGGCCCATCCGCTCTCCGGTCATGAGGCGGCGTTCTATCATGTGCAGGGGCGTCTCTTCCCCCATGCAGACCACGGTCCGCAGAGCCTCGAAAAGCTCCGGCAGTCCAGCGCCCGGGCGCTGCCTGAGCGCCGCAAGCGTCTCGGCCAGTCTCGCGGACTCGATGATGTGCGCAGGCGAGCAGTCCAGCCCCTCCTCGCGGAACAGACGCGCGGCCGAAGTCAGCCAGCTTATGGTGCGCGACTTCGTCGTGTCGTTGCGCCACAGGTGTTCGTACCATGCCGGGGAATCCACCCCTGCGCCGTATCCGCTCCGCACGCTCAAGGCGGCATACGTCCACGGCGCCCATGTGGCGGCCACCTTCATTTTGGGCAGTCCCTTCAGAAGCGCGTTGTCGTCCTTTGCAGCGACCTTCGCCTCCAGCGCAGGCACATGCCATGCGCCGCAGACCACGGCGATGCGCTGCCATCCCTCCTTGCGGGCCTTGCGCAGACACGAGCGCATGTGCGCCTCGCGCCGGGCTTCCATGGGGGAAGGATTGCGCCCGTGCTTCTCCTTATCCTGTCGGAGGGCGGTCATGGCCTCGCGGATGGCATCGAACAGCAGAAGACCGTCCAGACGCTCCTCGACCATGTGATTCCACCAGCTCTCGCCGCTTTCATAGCCCGCCGCACGGCCCAGCCAGTCCAGAGGGTCGGTCGCATCAAAATAATCCTGCGCCTCCGCGGAGGGCTCCGTTGCGCCTTCCTCCGGCAGGGCTTCTTCAAAAGACTCCTCTACCGACGGGGAAGCGCTTTGCTCCTGCCTGTCGCCCGCCGGCTCCGCAGCATCGCCGCCATCCTCCGGCGCCTCTGCCGACAACGCGGCTTCTTCCTCCTTTTCCAGCGCAAAGCGTACGGCAACGGGCAAATCCATGAAGCGTACGGGAAGCTGCCGCGTGAGCGCGTAACGCAGCGCCTGCCATTCGGGGGAAAACTCCGCAAAGGGATAGAAGGCCGCGCAACGCGCCTCTTCCTCCGCATACACAAGCAGCGCCACAGGGGGCACCATGGCCTCATCGATTGCCATGGGCAGCACGCTCTCGCCCTCAGGAGGCCCCTCGATGAGAAGCGCGTCGGGCTGCCACTCCTCAAACGCCCGGACAAGGCTGCGGGCACAGCCCGGCCCGTGATGCCTTATACCGAATATGCGTATCAACGATTCGTCCATGATCAATCCACGTCGCGGCACGCGCGGTACAGATCCTTCCAGTCGCCCCGTTCCTTCATGACGGTTTCCAGATACTCATGCCATATCACGCGGTCCTGCACCGGATCCTTGACCACGGCGCCCACAAGACTTGCCGCCACGTCGGCGGCGCGCAGGCTCCCGTCGCCGAAATGCGCGGCAAGCGCCATGCCGCTGTTGATGACCGAAATGGCTTCCGCCGTGCTCAGCGTGCCGGAGGGCGTCTTGACCTTGAGCTTGCCGTCCTCGGTCCTGCCGTTGCGAAGTTCGCGGAAGATGCGCACCACGCGGCGCACTTCCTCAAGCGCGGGCGGCTCGGCAGGCAGCTCCAGACTCCGACCCATTTCCCTGACGCGCTTCTCCACGATGGCCACTTCCTCGTCCTCCGTGGCGGGAACCGGCAGAACCACCGTATTGAAACGGCGCTTCAGGGCGGAGGACAGCTCATTCACGCCCTTGTCCCTGTTGTTGGCCGTAGCGATGACGTTGAAGCCGCGCACGGCCTGCACTTCCTCTCCCAGCTCGGGAATGGGCAGGGCCTTTTCCGAAAGAATGGTGATGAGCGTATCCTGTACGTCGGCGGGAATACGGGTCAGCTCCTCCACGCGGGCGATGCACCCTTCCGTCATGGCGCGCATGAGCGGACTTTCCACCAGCGCCTGACGCGACGGGCCCTTGGCCAGCAGCTCGGCATAGTTCCAGCCGTAGCGCATCTGCTCTTCACTCGTGCCCGCCGTGCCCTGAATGATGCGCGTGGAATCGCCGCTGACGGCGGCGGCCAGATGCTCCGACACCCAGGACTTGGCCGTGCCGGGCACGCCGTAAAGAAGCAGCGCGCGGTCGGTGGCAAGCGTTGCCACGGCTATTTCCATGAGACGACGGCTGCCGATGTATTTGGGCGTCACCTCGAAGCCGTTGTCGAGTCTGCCGCCCATGAGATAGGTGCACACGGCCCAGGGGGACATCTGCCAGTTTTCGGGACGCGGATGCGTATCGGCTTTCTTCAGTTCGTCCAGTTCCTCGGCAAACTGCTGTTCGGCATGCTGCCGCAGAACACGGGCGGCGTCTTTGGTATCTACGGTATTCATGGAAGCCCTCATAATGGTTGACGGTCAGAAAAACAGGCGTTCATCGTCAGGCGCTGTCGCGCGACAACGGAAAAACGGTCAGGAATATCGCCGAGCGGCAGCGTATCCGGCAGAGAGGCGAACATCTGCCGCACGCTCTCAAGCGAGGAAAGAGGAAGCACCATGGCCAGTTCGTCGATGACATAGGACAGAGCATAGTCTCTGCCTTTTGCCGACGTAAGTCTGCTTTTCAGTGCGGAGACGGCCTTGTCCGCCAGCGCCTGCGACATGTGGTAATCAAGCTCCTGCCGGGTACGGATATCTTCCAGAAGCCCTGCAAGAGTTTCCCCGGAAAGCATGTCTTCCCATGCCCGTTCGCGATCTTTCCTCTCCAGCATGTCCACAAGGGACAATATGTCGAGCCTGCCGCCGGACGTGGGCCACGCGTCCCCCTTTTTCATGAACGCCAGCATGGCGCGCGCCCAGGCGGCATCGCGGCAGCGAAGCTGCGCGTCTCCCCAGGCCATCTGCAGGGGCTTCTTCCACTCCGAACGGGAGGAAAGCTCCAGAAGCTCTTCCGGCTTCATCCCCGTGCGCTCCGTCCACCACGAAAGCGGCACGGACAGGGCCATCTGGTACAGCCAGCCCGCGCGCGGCCCGAACTGGGAAAACGGCGACTTCTCGCTGATGAGGTCTTCCGCCCAGGAAGCGTCGTACGTCTCCGGCGGCACAATCAGCTCCGCCTTTCCCGCCTTTGCACCGACCAGAGCGGCCGCGGCGCGGCGAAGACCGGAAAGTATCGAAGGGGCGGGCGCGGCAAAAAACGCTTCCATGCAGGAGGAAAGCCTCTCACCCATGCGCGTCACATACCTGCTTCCGGGCAGACGGGAAAGCAGGGAGGCCGCGGTCTTTTTCACTTCCCGACTGCGGTCCTTTCTGAGCAGGCGCTCAAGCAGGTCTTCGTCCTCATCGCAGAGCCCGTGCGCGAACAGCCCCAGCAGGCTGTTGCGCTCCGAGGCGTCCATGGTCGCCATATCCTTTTCGAAAAGCTCCCTCGCCTCTGCGGGATTTTTTGCACGCACGGCCTGAAAAAAGGCCTGACGCTGCATGGGACGGCCGTGCTCCCAGACTTCCGGATCCGGTTCCTCCCCGGAAGAGGCGGCGAACATGCGCCAGTCGGGATTCAGAGCAGCGAGCCACAGTCCGCGCGCACCGACCGTGCGGGCCAGCAGCGGACGCAGAACCGGAGCGCCGCGTCCCATGGCAAGCGCGGCGGGCAGCAGCGAGGGCGGCAGGACCATGTTCCTGTTTTCAAGATGTCGCAGAGCCTCCCACTGGAGCCTGTGCGCTCCGCCGCGGAAAATTTCTCCAAGCACGTCCGTCACGGGCGCATTCTCCGGCAGCACGGCGCGCGTTTCCTCAGGGCAGCGTTCTGGGATATCCGGTAATTTTTCATGACAAGCAGGCTCATAGCCCGCGCGGCCGCATACGGAAAGCGCACCGGCTCCGCACAGCATCACACGCGCGGAAGCTTCCGGCGACGCGTCCGAAGCGTCGGCAAGCGCCCTGATGAGAGTGCCCGCGGGAAACTCGCTCTCCGGAAACGAAGGAGAACGCCGGGCCGTGCCGAGCAGCGCAAGGGAGCCGAACAAACGAAGTCTGGAGTCCATGATTCCTCCCGTTCAGGATTCCGTCTGCGGAAAAACGCCTGCGGGCAGAAGGGAGACGCCGTCCCACTCGCCGCATACGACAAGAGGACGACCGCCGCTTACGGCAAGTATCTTCCATGCGTCGGCATCGTCGAGATGCAGGGGCAGAAGCCTGCCGCCTTCGCAAAGAAACTGCCAGCCCTCCTCCATACGCGCAAGACGCGCGCCGTTGAAAAAAAGCGGCAGCGGCGTCTGCCAGGGATTGGCCGCCACGCGGCCCGCCATGTCGGAAAGCGCCTCTTCCAGCGTAAAGCAGGGCAACGGCGCAGGGGCCGGTTCGGAAACCGGTCTGTCAGCCGCGACGGCCCTCAGGGGAGAAGCTCCGGGATAAAAGAAAAGCGTCATGCGCACCTCGTCTCCCGGCAGAAATACCGGCTCAAAGGAACGCGTTCCGTGAGAAAAATCCAGAAGCAGCGCCATGCGACCGCTGTTTCTGCCGTAAAGCCATACCCGGCGTCGCCAGAGCCTGTCCTCTTCCGCCACGCTTACGCCGATGACGCTCCAGTGATCGGTCACGCCGTCTTCTCCGGCGAGAACGGTATCCTTGTCGGGAAGATAGCCCAGCGCGCCGCGCACGTCGGCCTGCTGTACGGGAGAAAGTGTTTCCAGGCGGGAAAAGGCCTCCGCAAGAAGCTGAAGTTCTCCCATTCTGCAGAGCACCACAGCGGGCCAGTCGTCCCCCCTGTCCATGAGCGAGGCCATGTCGCGCAGCCGCGCGGCCACGCCCGGAACCTGCGCGTCCACCATGCGGGCCGCCAGTCTCTCCCACTCCTCATAACGCCCGGACAGGGACGAGAGCCCCTGACGCACCTGGTCGTTCATCCAGCGCGTCATCTCCTCCAGCCCCGCGCCCATGCGCGCAAGACGCGCGGCCTCCTTTTTGGGAGAAACCGGCGAGGCGCTTTTCTTCGCCCTGCCTTCCTCCTTTTTCGCGGCACGTTTCTCCCTGCCCTCCAGCCACTCGCTCACAAAGTCGGGACGAGGACCGTCGGAAAAGGCGTTTCGCTGCTGCGCCATGAGCAGAAGAAGGGCCAGCGCATGCTTGCAGGGAATCTTCCGGCTGGGGCAGGAACAGGAACATGCGGGCCCGGAAAGGTCGATCCTCACCTGATAGGGTTTCGACCCGCTTCCCTGACACAGTCCCCATGCGGCGCCATCGTCACATCCAAGCGTCTGCCATTTTCCCGGAGAAGCAAGACCGCGGGCGGCCTTCACCGAAGCCTCATCAGGGGCCATGGCAAGAACGGAGTCCACAGTGATATCCATCCATATCTCCCGAAAATATCTGCGGCAAAGCAGCGCCTGCCGGAGAATATCCATGATATCCATCTGTATAGGCAGGAAATCATGGCGTCAAGGCCGGCAGAGAACGAACTTGATGGCACAGCATCCCCATTCCGGCCTTTCCCCCCGGACATTGTTCCCATACGGCGGGCAGGGAGCAGGCTTTACAACTCCGTCACGGGCCGGTAGAGCTTTGCCTTCAAGCCCGTTCGAACATACGGCGCGGCCCTTCTCTCCGGCCACCCTTCCGACAGGCCCGAAAACCGTGCCGTCTTTCGTTTGTTGCCACCCTATTTTCCTATCTTTCGGATACTCATCATGGAAAAGTCACCGGAAACCCAGAAAGCATTGGCCGTTCTTGAAAAGTTCACCAGCGACCAGTGCTGCGGCAAGTGCATTTCCTGTCGGGAAGGCACAAGGCAGATGCAGCAGCTTCTCTCCGACTCCCCCCTTCCCTTCCCCTCGCAGGAAGAACTGGAGCTGCTTTCCGAACTCGGCGCGCTCATCGACCATACGGCCCGCTGCGGTCTCGGCAAGAGCATCGCACGGCAGGTTCTGTCCGTTCTGGAGCATCAGGGCGGGGAAGAGCGCGTCATCGAAGAGTATCTGCCCGGCCCCTATCAGGAGCTCATCTTCTTCGACATCGACCCCAAGCGCTGCAAGGGCTGCTCCAAATGCGCACGCAACTGCCCGGTCAACGCCATCAGCGGCGTCATCAAGCAGCCTTTCGTCATTGACCATGAAACCTGCATCAAGTGCGGCACCTGCATGATGAACTGCAAGTTCGGCGCCATTTCCATCAAGGACTGACCATGGGCAGCATGACTATCGACGGCATCCGCGTCGAATTCACCGATGAAAACAACGTTCTTACGGTCATACGCAAGGCGGGCATCGATCTGCCCACGCTCTGCTACGTTTCGGAACTCTCCGTCTATGGCGCCTGCCGTCTCTGCACGGTAAAGGACGAGGAAGGGCGCTATTTCGCCTCCTGCACGGTCAGACCTCGCGACGGCATGAACATCCAGACCAATACGCCGGAACTGAGAAAATACCGCCGCATGCTGCTGGAGCTGCTGCTCGCCTCCCACGACCGGGACTGCACCACCTGCAACAAGAACGGCGACTGCCACCTCCAGAATCTTGCCGAGCGCATGGGCGTACGGAACATACGCTTCAAAAGCGCGCAGGAACACCACGAGGTGGACAACAGCTCCAACTGCATCGTACGCACGCCGAGCAAGTGCATACTCTGCGGCGACTGCGTGCGCATGTGCGACAATATTCAGGCCGTGGATGCCCTCGACTTCGCCGGCAAGGGCGTGGCCACGCTCGTCACGCCCGCCTACAACCGCCGCCTCGCCGACACCGACTGCGTCGGCTGCGGCCAGTGCCGCGTGGTCTGCCCCACGGGCGCCATCTCCATCAAGAGCACCGTCGATGAAGTCTGGGCCGCCCTCGCCGACCCGGCAAACAAGGTGGTCGCCCAGGTGGCTCCGGCCGTGCGCACGGCCATAGGCGACAGATTCGGTTTTCCCGCCGGAAAGAACGTGATGAACCGCCTTGTCACCGTGATGCACCGTCTCGGCTTCGAGGAAGTCTATGACACGGCCTTCGGCGCGGACCTCACGGTGACGGAGGAAAGCCGCGAACTTCAGGAGCGCCTCGCCTCGGGAGAAAAACTTCCGCTCTTCACGAGCTGCTGCCCGGCCTGGGTGCGTTTCTGCGAGAAAAAACATCCCGACTTCATCCCCCATCTTTCCACCTGCCGTTCTCCCATGCAGATGTTCGGCGCGGTACTGCGCGCCTGGGACAGACAGACGCCCGACGAAAAAGGCCGCCGTCTCGTCTCCGTGGCCATCATGCCCTGCACGGCCAAGAAGGATGAAATTCTGCGTCCCGAATCCCGCACGAACGGCAGACAGGATGTGGATTTCGTACTCACCACGGAAGAACTCGTGGACATGATACAAAGCTACGGTCTGACCCTGAACGGGGCGGAAAAGGACGCCGCGGACATGCCCTTCGGCATCACCTCCGGCGCGGGCCTCATCTTCGGCGCCAGCGGCGGCGTCACTGAGGCGGTGCTGCGCAACTTCATAGCCGGGCACAACCGGCAGGAAATCGACGCGCTCAAGCGCGTGGGCGTGCGCGAAGAGAACGGCATACGGGAATTCACCGTCCGCCTCGGCGACCGGGACATCCGCGCGGCCGTGGTCAGCGGCCTGCGCCATGCCGACATGGTGCTGAACGCCATCCGCGACGGCGGAAAACACTACGACTTCGTGGAGTTCATGGCCTGTCCCGGCGGCTGCATCATGGGCGGCGGGCAGCCGGTCACCTCGAAAACCGGCCTGTTCAGGCCGCGGCGCGACGCCCTCTACGAGGCGGACATCAACATGCAGATCAAGAAGACCAGCGAAAATCCGCTGCTCGACACGCTGTACGCCACCCTGCTCAAGGGCAGAGAGCACGAGCTTCTGCACAGAAACATGAGCGGAAACTGAGCCGGCCTTTTCGCGGGCATGACGCGCAGGCGTCGTCCGATACGAAAAAACGCCTGTTTCCCCGGTTGGGGAAACAGGCGTTTTTCATGCCCGGAAAAACCGCACGCAGAAGCGCGCCGGTTCTACTTCTTCAGAAAGCTTGCGAAGGGAGAAATCTTGCGCAGCTCACTGACGATCTGCGGCATCACTTCGATGACGCGGTCGATTTCCGCTTCGGTATTGTAGCGGCTCAGGCTGAAGCGCACGGAACCGTGAGCATAGGTGAAGGGAACCCCCATGGCGCGCAGCACATGAGAAGGCTCAAGACTGCCGGAGGTGCATGCGGAACCGGAACTTGCGCAGATGCCGTACTGGTCGAGCTGCAGAAGCAGAGCCTCGCCTTCCACGGCCTCGAAGGAGATATTCAGGGTGTTGGGCAGACGATGTTCCTGGTCGCCGTTGACCTTGCAATGCGGAATGGCGGAAACGATCCCGGCCTGAAGACGGTCGCGCAGAGCGGAAACCTGCGTGCGCTCCTTCTCCAGATTGGAGGCGGCAAGTTCGCAGGCTTTGCCGATGCCGATGATGTACGGCACATTCTCGGTACCGGCGCGGCGGCCGCGTTCCTGATGGCCGCCCTTGAGGTAGGGACGGAAGCGGGTGCCGCGGCGCACATACAGCGCTCCTATGCCCTTGGGGGCATGAAGCTTGTGCCCGGAAAGCGCGAGATAATCGATGGGCAGCTTCCTGAGGTCGATGACTTCCTTGCCCACGGCCTGCACGGCGTCCACATGCAGCTGCACGCCGTGAGACTTCACGATTCCGGCCACCTCCTCGATGGGAAAGATGGTGCCGGTTTCATTGTTGGCGTACATCAAAGAGACGAGTGCCGTATCGGGACGGATGGCGCGGTCGAGTTCCTCAAGGTCAAGGCGGCCCTTGTCGTCCACGCCGAGCCACGTCACTTCGTAGCCCTTGTCCTCAAGGTAGTGCCCGTAGGCGAGCACGGCGGAATGTTCCACCTTTGTGGTGATGACATGACGCTTTTCCGGCTGGGTTTCCGTGGCGGAATACCATGCGGAGTTGTCGGATTCTGAGCCGCAGGAGGTGAAGATGATTTCCTCGGGGTCGGCATTGAGGATACCGGCCACCTGTTCGCGGGCGGCATGGATATAGCGGCCCATCTGACCGCCGAAGGTATGCATGCTGGAAGCGTTGCCGTAAAGCGGGCCGAAGGCGGGCATCATGGCTTCCACCACTTCGGGCGCGACCCGCGTGGTGGCGTTGTTGTCAAGATAGATGACATCGGTGATATCGGCCATGTTACGCCTCCACGACGTTGATGGCGGAATCCACCTGCTCGCGCAGGGTCTTCTCCACCAGATTCTTCAGCGTCAGCTGGCTGGCGCTGCAACCGGAACACGCGCCGCGAAGCGCCACCACCACGGTGGTGCCGTCCACATCCACAAGCTCGATGCTGCCGCCGTCGAGAGCGAGGCGCGGGGCGATGTCTTCATTGATGATGGTCATGACCTTCTGCATGCGCTGCACGTTGGTCATGCGGGGCACGGGGCGGATTTCCTGAAGAGGCTTTTCCATGGCATGCAGCTTGTCGAGGATGGACTGGATGTCGTCCTTGCAGCTGCCGCAGGCGCCGCCGGCCTTGATGAAGTCCGTGACTTCCTCCACGGTGGTGAGATTGTTTTCCTTCGCCACCTTGATGATCTGCAAATCCGTCACGCCGAAGCACTTGCACACGAGGCGCCCTTCTTCCTCATGGGATCTGGAGGGCAGCCCCTTCCAGTGACGGACGGCGTCCTCAAGGGCCTCTTCGCCCATGACGGAACAATGCATCTTCTCCTTGGGCAGACCGCCGAGGTAGTCGGCGATTTCCCGGTTCGTCAGCTTGGCCGCCTCGTCCATATGCTTGCCCTTGATGAGTTCGGTCAGGGCGGAGCTGGAGGCGATGGCGCTGGCGCAGCCGAACGTCTGGAACTTCGCGTCTTCAATGATGCCCTGTTCGTTGACCTTCAGCATGAGCTTCAGGGCGTCGCCGCAGGCAAGGCTTCCCGCCTCGCCGATGACGTTGGCGTCTTCGAGCACGCCGGCATTGCGCGGGTGCAGGAAGTGGTCACGGACAGTCTCTGTATATTCCCACATGGTTGTACTCCTGATGATGCGAAACTCGTATCCCCTCAGGGAAATACCTTTCGCGTTTTCCGTCAACTGGTTTCGCTGCAAGGTTAATCACTTTCCGGGTAATGTCCAGAATCGGCAGAGCAAGTTCTGAAAATAGCTTGCCCAACGCTGTTTTCGCAGACAGCGCGGAAAAGACGGAGGAGACGCATCAAGGATTGACGCGCGGCGTTTTCCGCAGACGCCGGAAGTTCCCGTAACGCCGCACGCGGATCATACAAAAGAAAGCCCCGGCACGAGAGCGCCGGGGCAGTAAGCAAAGAACGCCGACCTGGAGGAGAAACTACGAGACCGTTTCCCACACCACATCCGTCCCGCCGAAACGCTTTTCCACGGCCTTGAGACTGCGTTTCAGCCGCTCCTGCTCCACAGGACAGGGGGCGGAAGAACGAAGAACCAGAGCGAGCGCATCCGCCTTCCGCACAAAGGCCGCAGAAGTCACGGCCTGACGATGGCTTTTGTCCAGCGCCTCCGCAAGGGACAGAAAGAGCGAAAGCACGCGCACATCCTCCTGCATGTCCTCTCCGAGAGCGGCGCATGCCTTGTCCTTGCCGGTGCAGCCGTAGCGGTGGAACAGCGCAAGCGCGGCCATGAAGGAGACCTCCTTCTGCGTGAAGCCCAGCATCTCGCTGTTCTGAATGAGGTAATGACTGTGCGCGTTATGCTTCGTGAAGGAAATGAAGATACCTATGTCGTGCAGCACTCCCGCATAATGCAGAAGTTCGCGCATGCGGGCGGGGCCGCGGTACAGTCCCAGCTCGCGGGCATGGTCGAAGAGCATGACTGCCAGTTTTGCCACATGAAAGGAGTGGGCCTCCTCGAAACGGCACAGTCTCGCCAGACGAAGCACGCTCTCTTCCCTTACGGAAAGACGTCCCTTTTCCGGAAAAAGACGCTCCATGTAGTCAGCCAGCGCGCCGTCCCGCAACCCGCGTCCGGACACACGCACGGCGTCGAAGTCCAGCTCTTCCATGATGGTCTGCAAAATGGCTGCGCCGGGAATGAGTATGCCGGTACGCCGTGGGTTGATGCCCGGAAGCGACATTCGCGCCTCTTCCCTGCGCTCGCAGAGCGCCTTCACCACGCGGCGAAGTCCGCTGTAGCTGAGCATCTCCGGGGTATCTCCCGTCTTTCTGCCCGCCTCCCTCGCCATGGCCGCGGCCATTTCCGCAAGATTCTGTATGGTGCCGGAACTGCCGACAAGTTCGCCCGGAGCCTGCGCTTCCATGCGCTGCAGAGGCAGTACGGCGTGGTCACGCACATACTTCTGTATTTCCGCGTAACGCTTCGCACTCACCTCGCCTTCGCAGGGGAAGAGTCCGGCCAGACGCACGGCTCCGAGCTTGAGGGATTCAAGCTCCAGAATGTTCGTGCCTTCGGCCACGGAAAGCTCGGTGCTGCCGCCGCCTATGTCGATGAACATGCGTCTGCCCGCAAAAGGCTCAAGCGCGACGGAAACGCCGAGACAGATGAGACGCGCCTCTTCCCGGCCGGAAATGACGGTGAAGTCGAAACCGGTCTCGCGGCGTATCTCTTCCATGAACTCCTGCCCGTTGGCGGCGTCGCGCACGGCGGCCGTGGCCAGCGCCACCACCTCGTTCACCCCGTAGGAGCGGCACATGCCGGCAAAGCCCCGCAACGCCGCAATAGTGCGCCGCATGGGCTCGGGCTGGAGCCTCCGCTCTGAGAACGCGCCTTCGCCCAAGCGCACCATCTGCTTGACCTGATTGAGCACGCCGCTCACACGGTTCGCGCCGATGCGCACTATCATCATGCGCAGGGAATTGGAGCCCAGATCCAGAATGGCGAGGATGCGCCCTCCTGCGGCGGAAGGTTCAGCACTCATCGCCCGCTCCTTCCTTCTCGTGAGAAAGTTCAAGCCTTCTGTCGTACAGCTCTTCAAAAAGGTCGCCCTTCTTCATCGCGCGACGACACTCCCTGCGGCAGGAGCATGCCCCGAGACAGACGATGCGCACGCTGCGGCGGCGAATCCTCACGCGCAGTTCCTCCACCGCGCCCTTGTGCGTGTAGTCCAGCGCGTCGGCCACACGCAGAAGCGCCGCAGCGCGGACAAGGGCTTTCTGCTCCTTATCCGGCAGCGCGGCAAAGCGCCGATGCTTCTTCGACGGCCATGCCCGGCGATGATAGCGCGCAAGCATCGCCACCATCGGACGCGCTTCCTCCGCAAGCCCGAAACTCAGTTCAAGACCGGTATTTTCCTCAATGATGCGCATGCTGAGCTTGTGATGGCCGCGCCTGCCGCCCACGGCAAAGCCGAGGTCGTGCCACAGGGCCGCCTGCACGAGCATCGCGGCCCAGCGCTCCTCAAGTTCATGCAGCGGGGCGAGTTCCTCGAAAAGCCGCAGCACAAGCCCGGCCACCTGACGACCGTGATGAACGGCCTCCAGAAGCGCCATGCCGGAAAGCTCTCCGTTGTCCTGCTCCACGCGGCCGTTTTCTCCGGCCCAGCGGAACATCTGCTCCACGGCGCGCTGCTCAAGTTCCTCGGAAAAGACCGCCGTACGCAATTTTTCCGGCAGACCCGCGGCGAGGCGCTCCGCCTCTTCCGGGGCTGTCTCTGCACTGTCCGCAACGACAAGGCGTTCCGGCGGCAGGACCGTCTTCTCTCCGGAGCATGACGGGGCTCCCTTTCCGGTCTCCGTTCCGACATTCGGCACGAGGTCTTCGACGACGTTCCGCACGGCGTCCTGCTCTGCGGCGGCCGCAGCCGCCTTTTCCTCTCCCGCCTCCGAAGAAACGGCGACGGAAACCTCCGCCTCTTCGACGACGCTCGCCTCCTTCGCTTCTGCAGGCGTCTGTTTCTGCATATTCTCCGCCTGTTCCACAATCGCCGCACGCCGGCTCCTGCCGGAGCCGGACCGTCTCTTTCTGCCGTTTTTATCCGCCGTCATACTCATGACTTTTCTCCTTGAAACCAGTCTTCTGCGGGCTTCAGCGCTTCAGCAGAAGTTCCTGAGAATTCACGCTCTGCTCCCCTTCTGCGGGATGCAGGCGCACATAGCTGCCGTTTGCGCGAAGCTCCCACGCCTGCATGTTGTCGGCAAGCTGAAGATGAAGAATCTCGTCCAGAGTGCGGCGCACGCCTTCCTCCAGTACGGGAACGAGCACTTCAATGCGCCTGTCCAGATTGCGGGACATCATGTCCGCACTGCCGAGAAACATGCACGCGTTGCCCCCGTTGCGGAACCAGTACACGCGGGCGTGTTCCAGAAAGCGTCCCACAATGGACTTCACCGTGATGTTCTCACTGATTCCGGGCAATCCCGGAATGAGGCAGCAGATCCCCCGGACGAGAAGCTTCACCTTCACTCCCGCCATGGAGGCCATGTACAGCGCGCGGATGATTTTTCTGTCCACGAGCTGATTGCACTTCATGATGATTTCCCCCTCGCCGCCCTGTGTGCAGACGGCGATTTCGTTCTGTATCCGCTCTATGAGACTGCGGCGCATGGAACCGGGAGACACCAGAAGCGCGCGGTAGTTGTCCTTGACCGCATAGCCCGTCATGACGTTGAAAAGGTCGGTCACGTCGGCGCAGACGTCGGGCTGGGACGTGCATATGCCCATGTCGGTGTACATTCTGGCCGTGGAGGCATTGTAGTTGCCCGTGCCTATGTGGACATAGCTTGCCAGTCCTTCCGCCTCTCTGCGCACCACAAGGCAGAGCTTGGCGTGAATCTTCATGCCGACAAAGCCGTACACCACGTTCACGCCTTCCCGCTCAAGCTCTTCGGCCCAGGTGATGTTGCGTTCCTCGTCGAACCGGGCCTTCAGCTCCACCACGGCGGTAACCTGCTTGCCGCGCCTGCGCGCCTCTATGAGCGAGCGCACGATGGGAGAATCGTTGCCCACGCGGTAGAGCGTCTGCTTGATGGAAATCACGTTCGGGTCCTCGGCGGCCTTCTGCACGAAATCCAGCACGGGCGTGAAGCTGTCGTAGGGATGATGCAGGAACACATCCTGCCCGCGGATGACGCGGAACAGCCCGTCCGCCTGAATCTGACGGGGAATCACGGGACTGTGCGGCGGCGTCTTGAGGCCGGGGCGCTCCAGTCCGCAGAGCGTGATGAACTGGGCAAAGGCCAGAGGCCCCTTCACGCGGTACACCTGAAAAGGCTTGAGCCCCAGCTTCTTGATGAGAAACTCCGAAAGCCCGACGGACATGCCCCTCGCCGTCTCCAGACGCACCACGCCGCCGAAGCGGCGCTGCTCCACCATGTCCTGCACGGCCTCGAGCAGATCGTCGCTCTCGTCCTCGTCGATGGTCACGTCGGTATTGCGGGTGATGCGGAACAGACCGGAATCCACCACCGTATAGCCGGGGAAAAGCAGCCCGAGATGCTCCTCGATGAGCTCCTCGAGAGGCAGGATGTCGGCATCGCGCACATTGGCCTTCAATCCGAGGGATGCGTAGGTTTTGGCTTCCTTGTTGCGGGGAATGAAGATGAAGCGCGGCACGTTGCTCGGGCAGCGCAGTCTCGCAAAGCGCACGACCCCGTCGCGCCCCTGAAGCTGAATGATGAAGTTCAGACTGAGGTTGGAAATGGTGGGGAAGGGGTG
>CASFUJ010000023.1 GCA_949297645.1 uncultured Desulfovibrionaceae bacterium | reverse complement strand
CCTGCCGTCTCGCGCCTTCGCTCCGTTCCGGCGAAGGCAGCGACGCCGCTCTTCGCCGAAGACTCCCGGATATCCGGGAACGACGCCGTTGAGAGCAGTCCAAAGTACAGGAGTGCGCCATCAACAGGAGGCCGTCCAGAGCAAAAGCCGTGTCCGGCGGCACGGCAGAAGTCTGCCCACGGAAGACACGCCCTCCGACCATGCGGCAGAGGATGCGGCGCAAGCCGGCTTCCGCCCCTCCCTGTATCACGGACGGAAGCGGATACGCAGGGCCGGACCGCGCCGTCCCGACGCAAAGAAACGTTTCAACCATAACGGGCCATAAGAAACATGAGCGACATCAACCTGTTCACCGCGGCCAGAGCCAAGAAAAGTCTCGGCCAGCATTTTCTGCGCGACGAGAGAGTCGTGCAGCGCATCGTCGAGCTTCTCCGGCCGGAAGAAGGCGACCGTATCATGGAAATAGGCCCCGGGCCCGGTGCGCTCACCGCCCTTCTTCGCCCCCTGCCGTGGCAGAGACTCCTTCTTCTGGAAAAGGACGACCACTACGCCGCCGAGCACGCGGCAAGACCTCTGCCCGGGCTGGAAGTCATTGCGGGAGACGCTCTCGCCTATCCGTGGGAGCAGCTTGAAGGGGCGTGGAAAATCGCGGGCAATCTGCCCTACAACGTGGCTTCCCCCCTCATGTGGGACATCGTGTACCGCACGCCGGAGCTCGCCCGCGCCGTATTCATGGTACAGAAGGAGGTAGGGGACAGGCTCACCGCCCGTCCCGGCTCCAAGGACTACGGAGCGCTCAGCGTGTGGATACAGAGCTTCGTCTCCACCAGGAAGGGCTTCGTCATCGGTCCTGCGGCCTTTTCTCCGCCGCCGAAGGTGGATTCGGCCGTGGTGGTCTTCGAGCCTCTTCCCAAAGATCGCAGACCGGCACACCCGGACAAGCTCTCCCGCCTCGTCAAGCTCTGTTTTCAGCAGCGCCGCAAGCAGCTGCAGGGCATTCTGCGTCACGCGCTGCCGGATTTTACCCGGGAAACGCTCGCCTCTCTCGACATCGACCCCGCACAGCGGCCGGAAACCCTTACGGTGGAACAGTTCCAGAAACTGGCCGAAGCGCTTTTTTCCTGAAAAAATCATGCAGAGGCTTTCCGTCTCTCTTGACGATAGACAGGAAACGTGTACCTAAAAGAAAACCGCATCCCTCTTATTCCTTCTTACGTCTGCCTTTGGCAGAAAGGAGCAGCGTATGACCAAGGCTGAACTCATCGCCAAAATCGCCGAACAGGCTTCTCTCAGCAAAAGCAGTGCGGAACAGTCTCTGAACGCCCTGCTTGACGCCATTCAGGAAGCACTCGCCTCCGACGGCAAACTTTCCCTGCCCGGATTCGGCTCCCTCGTGGTGGAAGAGCGCAAGGAGCGCAAGGGCCACAACCCCCGCACCGGTGAAACCATCACCATTCCCGCCGGCAAAGTCGTGAAATTCAGGGCTGGCATTAATCTGAAAAAACAGATACAGTAATCAGACGGCCCTACCCCCCGGCTCTCGGGAGCCCCGGCCGCCAGCCGTTCAAGGAGTTCTCATGCTTATTCATGGTGAAAATGGTCATAGCCCCTTCCCCTGGGATCTGCCCCTCTGGCAGCCCGACTACGCCATCTTCTTCGGCGTCCTTTACGCGGTGCTCCTCATTCTCGGCATCGGCCTCACGCTGGTGTTCGCCCGCGCCATAAAAGACGCCCGGAACCCGGGGCACCATAAGGAACACTAGACCACGTTCCGGCTTTCCTTCGGGAAACCTTCGGCTGGCCGAAGGGTCTTTCTGTTCGCGCCCATGCTTTTCGAGCGGGAAACGAAACGTTCCCCTGTCGGGACGTCCGCTGCGCAGAAGCAGTATTTTTTCATCTTTTTTTTGCAGGTTTCCCCGGAGTGAGGCACCCCGGGGGCTTGCTTTCTTATGCAAACTGTTTTAGTTTGCATCTCTCCCTGCACTAAAAAGCACGGTTTTCGGTATGGTCGAAGACCGCGACATTCCGGCAGGACCACATTTTCCGTTTTTCCTTTCGGTTCACTCCCTGAGAACTGGCGGATCGGACGGAACAAGAGATTCGCTGAAAGGGGGTGATTTCTGTGCCCGGAGTTTTTCTTAACGAAGACGATTACAATTTCGACATTGCCCTGCGTCGTTTCAAGAAGCAGGTGGAAAAGGCCGGCGTTCTTTCCGAAATGAAGAAGCGTCAGCACTATGAAAAGCCCAGCGTCATGCGCAAGAAGAAGAAGGCCGCTGCCCGCAAGCGCCTCATGAAGAAGATGCGCAAGGTCAACATGGGGTAATCTTCGACGACAACGGTTCGCATGGGTTCTGAACCGTATGCAGACCGGTTTCGGAGCCGGAAATTGGACCTTTCATCAGGCTGATTTCCGGCTCCTTTGCCATTTCAGGGGAGGAACGGTCAACACCGCCCTTCCGCAGTAAGCGCCGCCCGCCATGCCATGATGTTTCGGACGGCCGATGAAGAGCACGCTATGAGTATCGCTGAACAGATAGATAAAGACTACATCCAGGCGTACAAGACCAAGGACCAGGTGAAGCTCGGCACCCTGCGTCTTCTGAAGACCGCGGCCAAGAATCGTCAGGTGGAGCTCATGCGTCCCCTGGAGGACAACGATTACATGGACGTTCTGCTGCGCGAGGTCAAGCAGCGGCAGGATTCCATAGAACAGTACGCCGCCGCAGGCCGCAGTGACCTTGCCGACAAGGAATCCGCGGAAGTGGCCGTTCTCCAGACCTATCTGCCTGCCCAGCTTTCCGAAGAAGAACTTGCCGATGTGGTGGAAAGGGCGGTGGCCCCGCTGCTGGACGGCGGCATGAAGAACATGGGCAGGGCCATCAGCGCCATCATGGCGGAGTACAAGGGCCGTGTGGACGGCAAGGCCGTGAGCGCTGCGGTGAAGGCCCGTCTGCAGCAGGCCGGCTGATTCTATGGACGGCAGGACTCTCCACGCTCTCGAATTTCCCCGCGTGCTTGAACGACTTTCCGATTTCTGCCTCTCAGAGGCGGGAAAGGAAGCCGCTCTTCTTCTGCGCCCCATGGACGACGCGTCCGAGGTGCGCACAAGCCAGCACCTCCATGACGAAATGCGCTCCTGGCTGGCCGAGGGCGATTTCTCTCCTGTTTCCTTTCCCGACATTTCCGGTCTTCTCACCCATGTGCGCACCCATGCCGATCCGCTTCTCGACATGGACGAGCTCTGGGCTCTCAGGGAATGTCTTGTTCTTGCAAGGCGCGCGGTGCAGAGCATTCACGCCGGAGCGCAGCGCCGCCCGCTCCTCGATGCCCTGGCCTGCGAGCAGCCTCTGCCGGAACTTTCCCTCTCCGCGCTTCTTCGCTGCGTAGGCGACGACGGTTATCTCAAGGATGAAAGCTCCCCCGGGCTGCTCCTCGTACGCAGCGAGCTGAGGGGCATTCATCAGAACTGTCTGCGCCGCGTCAAGGATTTCGCCGAAAAGTACAACATCGGCCGCTACCTGCAGGACGACTACATGACGCTCTCGTCCGACCGCTACGTTCTGCCGCTCAAGGCGAACTTCAAGGGACGCGTGCAGGGTATCATCCACGACTATTCCAATACGGGCGAGACGCTGTACTTCGAGCCCATGTTCCTGGTGGAGCAGAACAACCGTCTTCAGGAACTCAAGCAGGAGGAGCGCGAGGAAGAGCGCAAGGTCCTGCGCATGATCGCGGACCTGCTCATGCAGGAAATGCCGCAGGTGGACGCGGCGTGGCGTCTTCTGGTCTCCCTTGATCTGGGGCAGGCGAAGTGCGCCCTCGGAGCCGCGCTTTCCGGTCGCTGCGTCCCGCTGGAAGACGGAGCGCTGCTGCGTCTTTCCGGCGCGCGCCATCCGCTGCTGGTGCTGGAAGCCTCCCGCCACGGGGCGGACAAGAGCTATTCGGGCCCGCGCCGCATCGAGCCGGCCGACCTCATCCTGCGCGAAGGCGACCGCGTGCTCGTCATCAGCGGCGGCAACGCCGGCGGCAAGACCGTGGCCCTGAAGACCCTCGGACTCATCACGCTCATGACGCTGACCGGTCTGCCCGTGCCCGTGGAAAGCGGCTCCACCCTGCCCTTCTGGAAGAGCGTCTATGCCTTTATCGGCGACGAGCAGAGTCTCGACGATCATGTTTCCACCTTCACGGGGCAGATTCATCACCTCGCGGCCATCTGGGAACAGCTGGATGAGCGCGCGCTTGTGCTGCTCGACGAATTCGGTTCCGGCACCGACCCGTCGCAGGGTGCGGCGCTGGCCCAGGCCGTGCTGGACGGACTGCTGGAAAAAGGCGCCTACACCGTGACGGCCACGCACTTTCCCGCGCTCAAAAGCTACGCGCTCACCCATGAAGGCGTGCGCGCCGCTTCCGTACTGTTCGACCCGTCCACCAAAAAGCCGCTCTTTCACCTCGCCTATGATCAGGTGGGCGCAAGTCAGGCGCTTGACGTGGCGCGCGAACACGGTCTGCCGGAGTCGGTACTGAAAAGGGCCGAGCACTATCTGCTCATGGACGGCGATGACGCGAACGCCGTCATGGACCGCCTCAACGACCTCGCCCGCCGGAGGGAGGAGGAGCTTTCCCGTCTGAAGGACGAGGAGCGCCGCCTGCGCGACAAACGCGAATCCCTCCAGCAGAAACTGGAAAAGGAACGCCAGAGACTCGACGAAGACGTGCGCCGCATGTCGCAGGAACTCATGCGCGACTACAAAAGCGGCAAGGCCACGGCGAAACAGGCGCAGAAGGAGATGTCCCGTCTGCGCGCCGAGCTTGCGCAGTCGGCGCGGGCCATGGAAGAAGAAAAGCCTGCGGCCGACCCTTCCCTTTTCACCGTGGGCGGCGAAGTCACGCACCGCATGTGGAATAAAAAGGCCGTACTGCGCGAGATGGACGAGAAGAACGGCAAGGGCAAAATCGATTTGAACGGCGTGACCATGTGGGCGCCGCTTTCCGACCTCCAGCCCGCCTCCGGCGAAGCTTTCCGTCCGAAAGGAAGCGTGACCGCCAGAGTTTCCGGTCCTGTTTCCTTCCTGCGCCTTGACTTGAGAGGGAAACGTGCTGATTTAGCTTTGGCGGAGCTCGAACAGTTCCTCGACCGCTCCCTGCTTTCCGGCGTGGAAGGCGTGGAAATCGTGCACGGGCGCGGCACGGGCGCGCTGCGCAAGGCCGTGCACCAGCTTCTTCGCACCTTTCCGGGCGTGGAATCCTTCCATACCGCTCCTGAGGATCAGGGCGGCGACGGCATGACGCAGGTACTGTTCCGCTAAGGGTACGGACGAAGCAGTATGAAAAATACCGATGTGATACAGGCGATAAAGTCGCGCATCAGCCTTGCCGACATGGCAAGACGTTATGTGGAGCTGCGTTCCGTAGGCTCCCGCCTTGTCGCGCCCTGCCCGTTCCATCAGGAAACCAAGCCATCCTTCTCCATCAACGAGGAACAGGGCACCTTCTACTGTTTCGGCTGTCAGGCTTCGGGAGATATCTTCGATTTCTACGGCCGCCTCAACGGACTCGATTTCAGAGAAACCCTCGCGGCCCTTGCCGAAGAGGCCGGCATACAGCTCGACACCTACCGCGCGGACCCGCAGGCCCGTCAGCAGCGCTCCCGGAAGCGCGACATGCTGAAGATGCACGAGCTTGCCGCCGCGCATTTTCACAGCAACCTTTCCTCCCCTTCCGCCGCGGTGTGCCGCGCCTACATGGAGGAAAGAGGCCTTTCCCACGAGCTTGTGGAAAAATTCGGTCTCGGCTGGAGCATGGACGCCTGGCAGGACCTCGGCGACACCCTGCGCCGCGCGGGCTTCAGCCTTGAGGCCGCCGCGGAATGCGGCCTGCAGTCGAAAAGTCAGGGCGGGCGCACCTTCGACCGCTTCCGCAACCGGCTCATGTTCCCCATCCGCAACCTTTCCGGGCAGGCCATCGCCTTCGGCGGGCGCATCATCCCGTCTCTGGCCCGTGAAGACGACGCCAAGTACATCAACAGCAGCGATTCGCCCATCTACAAGAAGGGCGAACACCTGTTCGGTCTCTTTCAGGCGCGACCTTCCATCGCGGTGAAGAAAAGCATCATCCTCACCGAAGGCTACATGGACGTCATCACCCTGCACCAGTACGGCTACACGCAGGCCGTGGGCGTGCTCGGCACCGCCCTCACGCCGGAGCAGATAAAGCGCCTCTCCGGCTTCAGCTCGAACCTTGAGCTCATGTTCGACGGCGACGGCGCGGGCCGCAAGGCCGCCTTCCGCTCCTGCGAAATGCTGCTCGCGCGCGGACTCTCGTGCAAAGTCGTCCTTTTCCCGGACGACAACGACATCGACAGCATGCTCCACAGCTTCGGACCGGAGGCCGTGGAGGATTTGCGCGCCCATGCGCAGGACGGACTCTCCTTCTGTGTTTCCGTGCTGCGGGGCATGGCGCCGCGCGAAGCCGTGGAGTGGACCAGACGTTTTCTCTCACAGGTGGACATGCCGGAACTTTTCCACCGCTTTGCGGCGGAGCTCTCCACCGGTCTCGGTCTTTCCGAAGCCGAGCTGAGAGGCGGCGTACTGGAAAAGCGCAGTGCGGCGGCCCTTCCCCAGGCAAAACGACCCGTGACGCCTCACGCCATAAGCAGGGACAGGGAAATCATGACCTTTACGGTACGCTATCCGCACAGACTGCCGGATCTGCAGGCTGCCGGAGCGGACCTTGCCCTCTCCGCGCCGTGGGCGCTCAGGCTCTGGGAAAAAATAGCCCGTCACTGTTCCGAGAGAGCCTTCGACGAGCTGGAAGCCGGAGAAAAAAATTTCTGGATTCGATGCCGGGGCGAAGACGCCCCGCCGCTCGACAACGAGGAAGGCGAACTTGCCGCCATTCAGCAGATGCTGAACAATTTACAGAAGACATCGCACATGGCTTCCGTCGTGGCCGCCCTTCGCCAGGGCACGGCCAGCCGGGAAGCACAACGGGAATACATGCGCGCGCTTCTTGAAGCGCGAGGGAGGCGTAGTGACCAATAATCTTAAAGAAATCCAGCAGGTCAAGGCTCTTATCGCCAAGGGCAAGTCTGCCGGCTACCTCACGTTCGAGGAAGTCAGCAAGTCCGTGCCCGCGGAGATGAGCACGCCCGAAAATTTTGAAGAAATCATAGCGATGTTCGACCAGCTCGACATCGCCATCGTCGATACGGAAAAGGAAGGCAAGTCCATCGTCGTCAATCACGCCGACGCGGAAAACGACCCTGTGGATATCGTGTTCGACGAAGCCGACGACGGCTCGCTGGAATTTCCTCTCGACCTCAGCTCCGACGATTCCGGCGACTTTGCCGCCCGCAATACCGATCCCGTGCGCATGTACCTGCGTGAAATGGGGGCGGTGCCGCTTCTGGACAGGGACGGAGAAGTCGTCATCGCCAAGAAGATAGAGACGGGCGAACAGGACGTGCTCTACGCGCTGGTGGAAGTGCCGGTGGCCGTGGAAGAGCTCATCAACGTGGGCGAGGACCTCAAGCAGAACCGCATCAAACTCAAGGATGTGGTGAAGACCATCGAAGAGGACGACCCCACCGAAGACGAGATGAACCAGCGTCAGCGCGTCATCCTGCTGCTGGACGAAATCAAGGCCATCTATAAGAAGAAGCACAAGATCTATCAGAAGCTCGACGCCTGCTGCACGCTGGAACGCCGCGTGGCCGCCACGCAGAAGGAAATCCTCCAGTACAAGGAGGAAGTGGTGGACCGCCTGCGCGAAATCAAGCTGGAAAAGACGCTCATCGACCGCATCGTGGAAACCGTGGAGGACTACGTGCGTCAGATGAAGAACTACCAGCGCGAACTCGACGCCTATGTGGCCACCACGGGCAAGACCCAGGAAGAGCTGCAGGCCCTGTTCGAGGCTCTCGACAACCGCACCCGCTCCATGCAGGACGTGGCAGCCGAGCTCGACATGAGCGTGGACAAGATGTTTTCCTACAAGGAACTCATCGTGGGCAAAATCGAAAGCCTCCAGCGCCTGCGCGAGAAGTGCTGCCACGACGTGGAAGACCTTGAGGAAGTGCTCTGGCGCATCCGCCGCGGCATGGTGGCTTCCATGCGCGCCAAACAGGAGCTCATCCGCTCCAACCTGCGCCTCGTGGTCTCCATCGCCAAGAAGTACACAAACCGCGGTCTGCAGTTCCTCGACCTCATTCAGGAAGGCAATATCGGCCTCATGAAGGCCGTGGACAAGTTCGAGTACCAGAGAGGCTACAAGTTCTCCACCTACGCCACATGGTGGATACGGCAGGCCATCACCCGCGCCATCGCCGATCAGGCCCGCACCATCCGCATCCCCGTGCACATGATAGAAACCATCAACAAGCTCATCCGCACCTCCCGCTATCTGGTGCAGGAACTCGGCCGCGACCCCACCCCCGAGGAAATCGCGGAGCGCATGGACTATCCCGTGGACAAGGTGAAGAAGGTGCTCAAAATCGCCAAGGAACCCATTTCCCTCGAAACCCCCATCGGCGACGAGGAAGACTCCAGTCTCGGCGATTTCATCGAGGACAAGAAGGCCGTGGCGCCCGCCGAAGAGGTGGTGAACACCAAGCTCTCCGAGCAGATTGCCTCCGTGCTGGCCGACCTCACGCCCCGCGAGGAGCAGGTACTGCGCAAGCGCTTCGGTATCGGCGAAAAGTCCGATCATACTCTCGAGGAAGTGGGCAAGCTCTTCAACGTCACCCGTGAACGCATCCGTCAGATTGAAGCCAAGGCTCTGCGCAAGCTCCGCCACCCGGTGAGAAGCCAGACCCTGCGCTCCTTCTACGAAAACTGATACGGCAACGGAAGAGCCCCGGGCGCTTGTCCGGGCATACCGGACCTCCTTCCGTTTCCCCCGTTTCATGAGGCCGCCTCCGGTTTTCCGGCAGCGCGGCCTCATGGCGTACCGGGGCCGAACCGGAGCGTCCAGCCCAAAGCACGGACGAGGGCGTCTTTCCTCATCCTTCCGGAAACGCCGCGCTCCGCCCGGGAAAGGCGAACGGATGACGCCCTTTCCAGAAGGGAAGAGAACGTCTGACCGGCTTCAGCAGAACGACTGCTTCCCCCCGGTTTCCCCGCGTGAAGAAACCGTCATTTTCCGCCCGGACGGAGCGCCGCTTCTCGCGCGGCATACGCTCCGCTGAAAAACACGGTCGGCAGAGCCTGAAGGAACGCCTCCGGCTGTTTCCGAAAGCGCCGCCTGCATAAAAAACGCCGGGCCCGCGCCCGTGCGGATATGCTCAGCCCCCCTGCAACAGAGAACGCTCCGCGTTCCGAACCATATTCTCCATCGCCATGACACATTATTCCTGCATCGTCGTCGGGGCCGGCCACGCCGGCTGTGAAGCCGCCATGGCCCTTGCCCGTCTCGGGCATGAGGTTCTGGTCATCACCAGCAATGTGGACCGCATAGGTCACCTTTCCTGCAATCCCGCCATAGGGGGCCTCGCCAAGGGACACCTGGTGCGCGAAATCGACGCGCTCGGCGGCTGCATGGGCAGATGGGCCGACGAGGCCGGCATACAGTTCCGCATACTGAACGCGAGCAAGGGGCCCGCCGTGCGCGCCCGCCGCGCGCAGATGGACCGCGAAACCTACCTTGCCGCGGCAAAGCGCGACATGTTCGCCCAGCCGGGGCTTACCATCTGGCAGGACATGGTGACGGACATTCTCGCGGAAAACGGCAGGGCCGTAGGCGTACGCACGCAGCTCGGCAAGGAATTTTCCGCCTCCCATGTGCTGCTCACCACGGGCACCTTCCTTCAGGGGCTGGTGCATGTGGGCCTCGTACATTACAGCGCCGGTCGCTTCGGCGACTGCGCGGCCATGCGGCTTTCCGACTCCCTGCGCTCCCTGGGTCTTACCCTGGGCCGCCTGAAAACCGGCACCACGCCCCGCATCCTTGCCAGCACCATCGACTTCGACGCGCTGGAAGCTCAGTACGGCGACAATCCTCCCCAGGGGTTCAGCTTCAGCGGCCCCGGTCCCGTTCTGCCGCAGGTGCCCTGCTACATCAGTTGGACCAACGAACGCACCCACGACATCATCCGCTCCGGCATGGATCGCTCTCCGCTTTTCACCGGCGTCATCACGGGCGTGGGCGCGCGCTACTGCCCTTCCGTGGAAGACAAGGTGGCGCGCTTTCCCGAAAGGGATCGTCACCATGTATTCATTGAACCGGAAGGCCTGAGCCGTCAGGAATACTATGCCAACGGCATTTCCACCAGTCTGCCGCTGGACATTCAGGAAAAAATGGTGAACTCCATCCGCGGACTGGAACACGCGAAAATCGTACGCCCCGGCTATGCCATCGAATACGATTATGTGAATCCCGTACAGCTTCGTCCCACCTTTGAGACTCGCAAGGTGGACGGCCTGTGGCTGGCCGGGCAGATAAACGGCACCTCCGGATATGAGGAGGCCGCCGCGCAGGGCCTGTGGGCAGCGCTCAACATCGACGCGAAGATCAGAGACAGGGAGCCGTTCCTGCCCGCCCGCAGCGAAGCCTATATGGCCGTGCTGGCCGACGAGCTGGTCACCAAGGGCACGAACGAGCCCTTCCGCATGTTCACCTCGCGCGCGGAATACCGCCTGCTGCTGCGCGAGGACAACGCCGACGCCCGCCTCACGCCGCGCGGCCGCGACATCGGTCTTGTGGACGACAATCAGTGGGCCGTTTTCCGTGAAAGACAACAGGCCCTGCACGGCCTCATGGACAAGCTCACCTCCGTGCGGCTCACGCCGGACGCCGCCACGCAGCAGGCCTTTGCCGCGCTGAACGAACCCTGCCCCAGTCAGGCCGTCACGCTGGCCGACCTCGGACGCCGTCCCCAGCTTCCCCTGCGCCGCCTTTCCGTGTTTCTGCCGGAACTGGAGGAGGCTCCGGAAGACGTGCTTCAGGAAACGGAAACCATACTCCGCTATTCCGGCTATCTGGAACTTCAGGACGAACTTGTGCGCCGTGCGGCCCGTCAGGAGGCCATACGCCTGCCCGCCGACATGGACTATACCGGCATCGCCGGGCTTTCCCGCGAAATTCAGGAAAAGCTGAACGCCATACGGCCGCTCACGCTGGGGCAGGCCGGACGCATTTCGGGCGTCACTCCGGCGGCTCTGACCTGCGTGGAAATAGAACTGAAAAAGCGCGGCCTTCTGCATAAAACGGAAGAGGATTAAAATCAAAGTAAAATCAATATATTAACATAAAAAACAGAAAAAATTTAAAAAACCGTCATTTTTTCTGTTGACAGAAGGGGTCATTTTCCATAAACACATACCTGCGCATGGGCAGTTAGCTCAGTTGGTAGAGCATCGCCTTCACACGGCGGGGGTCACAGGTTCAAGTCCTGTACTGCCCACCATGCGAAAAGTGGAGCGGTAGTTCAGTTGGTTAGAACGCCGGCCTGTCACGCCGGAGGTCGTGGGTTCAAGTCCCATCCGCTTCGCCACTTTTGTTTAAAAGGGTTTTTCACCCACTCCATATTTGGAGCGGTAGTTCAGTTGGTTAGAACGCCGGCCTGTCACGCCGGAGGTCGTGGGTTCAAGTCCCATCCGCTTCGCCATTCAAGGCCCCGCAAGCTGTAAGGTTTGCGGGGCTTTTCTTTTGCCGTGCCGGGGTCATGCTCCCCCCGCCCTTTTTCATCAGGACGCTTCGAGAACAACGGAACCGGCACAGCGACTTCCTCCAGGACAGATGCCGCACGCCTCCGGCAGGTCGCCCCCCCATCACGCGCGGTTTCCGATACATGCTTTTTACATTCCCCTTCGCTGAGATGGAGGACTCGCCCTTCCTTTTTCCGAAGCCCGTGCCGTTCTCCATAAAGTAACTCCTTGGATGGACGCCCTGCGCAAAAGCGCTCGCCGCCGTGCAAAGTCACCTCCATTTTCGGAGAGCCCGAAACGTTCCTTACACGACCCGTTACCGCGTACGACCGGGAACAGGCGCCGATGTCCCGGCGGCACGGCCGCCGTTACCGATACGGTATGAAAAAGGGTTCGCCTTCCCGAACAAGACAGTCAGCGACTCCATTTTCCCTTTTTCAAGGTATGTAGTCGAGATTCGGTACCCAGCTTTGCAGACGGCATCTTCCGGCCTTTTTTCGTGCCTTTCATGAAAAGGTGCGGGGCAAGCATACGTCGGCGGGCAGAACAACCCGCAAAAGCTGTCGGAAAAGCTCTGGATTGAGCGCTCAATCAATTTTTCTGAATTCTTCCTTTCCCCTTGTATCCTGCTACGTTAGTATCTTCCGTTCCCCTGTTCCGGGGCACAGGGTCGGGGCACGACTCTTGACTCCATTCCCCAGCATATTACACTGGAGGGACGTATTTTTCCACCCTAAGGCATTTCTTTCCCGGTCGCATATTCTCTATTTTAAGGAGTTTGCCCCATGGCACGCACGCTTTTCGTCACCGCCCTTGCGGCGAAGTCCGGCAAGGCCGAAGCCGTTGCCGGACTGATGGATCTTGTCAAAGGTTCCGCCAAGGCCCCGGCCCTGTTCCGCCCCGTCTCCAGCCTCGATACGGCGCTTGAATGCATCAACGGCGGCAGGAGCAACGAGCTTATCGACTCCGTTCTGGCCGCCTACAAGGACGCCGCCGCCAACGCGGATTTCGTGCTCTGCGAAGGCACCGACTTCACCGGCAGGAGCGCCGCGTTCGAAAACGCGCTGAACGCCTGCCTCGTCTCCAACATGGGCGCTCCCGTGGTGCTCGCCCTGTCCGGTGAAGACTGCTCCGCCGTCGAAGTCGCCGCCACCATCATCACCTTCCGGAATCAGATGAAGGATATGTGCGTGGAGCTTCTCGGCGTGTTCCTGTCCGGCATGAGCGCCGAAGACGAAAAGGCCGTTGCAGCCGGCTTCTCCTTCCCTGTGAGCAGCAGGGCCGAAGACTTCGCCTCCATCCTCGACAAGTGCGAAGGCCACGTCACGCCCCGCCTCTTTGAGTTCGGCCTCATCGAGCAGGCGCAGAAGCATCCCATGCGCATCGTGCTGCCCGAAGGCGAGGAAGACAGGCTCATCAAGGCCGCTGCCATTCTTATCCAGCGCAAGGTGGCCTCCATCATCCTGCTCGGCAATCCCGAAAAGATTCATGCCCGTGCCGCGGAACTTTCCGTGAGCGTGGAAGGCGCAGAAATCATCGACCCGGTGACTTCTCCCGACTTTGAAGACTTTGCGGAAACCTACGCGCAGCTTCGCGCCAAGAAGGGCGTGACCATCGAGCAGGCCCGCGAAAAGATGGCCGACAACACCTATTACGGTACCATGATGATTTACAAGGAAAAGGCCGACGGCATGGTTTCCGGCGCGGTGAACACCACCGCCCACACCGTGCGCCCCGCCCTTGAATTCATCAAGACCAAGCCCACGGCCTCCATCGTGTCCAGCGCCTTCTTCGTCTGCCTGAAGGACCGCGTGAATACCTACGGCGACTGCGCCATCAACCTCGATCCCGACGCCGAACAGCTTGCCACCATCGCCGTGACCACGGCCGAAACCGCCGCCGCTTTCGGCCTTGAACCCCGCGTGGCCATGCTCTCCTACTCCACCGGCAATTCCGGCAAGGGACCCACCGTGGACAAGGTGAAGGAAGCCACCCGTCTGGCCAGGGAAAAGGCTCCCGACATGCTCATCACCGGTCCCATCCAGTACGACGCCGCCGTGGATGCCGCCACCGCGAAGACCAAGCTGCCCGGCGACCCCGTGGCCGGCCGCGCGAGCGTGTTCATCGTGCCCGACATCAACACCGGCAACAACCTCTACAAGGCTGTGCAGCGTTCCGCCAACGCCATAGCCATCGGCCCCGTGCTGCAGGGCCTGCGCAAGCCCGTGAACGACCTTTCCCGCGGCTGCACCGTTCCGGACATCGTCAACACCGTCGCCATCACCGCAATCCAGGCTCAGGCCGAAAAGGGGCTCAACTAATGGTCAAGAAAATCCTCGTCATCAACGGCGGCAGCTCTTCCTTCAAGTATCAGGTTCTGGAAAAGGAAACCGAACGCCGCCTCTGCCAGGGCCTTGTGGAGCGCATCGGCGCCGCCGACAGCATGCTCACCCACAAGCGCTTCCATGAAAACGGCGAGACGGAAAAGTTCGAATATCCCGGCAACTACGACACCCATGCCGCGGGCATGGCCAAGGTGGCCGAAGTTCTCATGAATCCCGAACTCGGCGGCGTCATCAACGACCCGGCGGAAATCGTGGTCATCGGCCATCGCGTGCTCATGGGCGGCCCCGACTATCAGGAAGCCCTCGTCACCGAGGAAGTGAAGCAGGTCATCCGCGACTACATTCCCCTCGGTCCGCTGCACAACCCCGCCAACCTCACCGGCATCGAGGCCATGGAAAAGCTCTTCCCCGGCGTGCCCAACGTAGCCGTGTTCGACACCGGCTTCCATGCCACCATGCCCGACTATGCCTATACCTACGCCCTGCCCAAGGAGCTCACCGCCAAGTACCGCATCCGCCGCTACGGCTTCCACGGTACCTCGCACCGCTACGTTTCCAAGGCCGGCGCGGCCCTGCTCGGCAAGAAGCCCTCTGAAGTGAACGTCATCGTCTGCCATCTCGGCAACGGCAGCTCCGTTTCCGCCGTGCGCGCGGGCAAGTGCGTGGATACCAGCATGGGTCTCACTCCGCTTCAGGGGCTTGTCATGGGCACCCGCTGCGGCGACATAGACCCGGCCATCGTTCCCTTCCTCATGAAGAACGAAGGTCTGAGCTGCGATGAAATCGACACCCTCATGAACAAGAAGTCCGGCTTCCTCGGCCTGTGCGGCAAGAGCGACAGCCGCGACATCGAGGCCGGCGTGAAGGCCGGAGACGCCGACTGCATCCTCACCTTCAACACGCAGTGCTACTCCGTAAAGAAGTACATCGGCGCCTACATGGCCGCCCTCGGCCATGTGGATCTCATCGCCTTTGCCGGCGGCATCGGTGAAAACGCCGCGCCCGTGCGCGCCAAGATTCTCGAAAACCTCGAAGAATTCGGCATCGACATCGATGAGGAGCGCAACAAGGTCCGCAGCGGCGAGCCTCACTTCATCAGCAAGGAAGGCTCCCGTGTGAAAGTGGCCGTCATCCCCACCGATGAAGAACTGGAAATCTCCCGCATCGCCGTGGAGATAGTCGAAGGCCGCGCGTAAGCATACGCCTGCATGACAGGGCCCCTCTGGATGCATTCCGAGGGGCCCTTTTCTGTATTCGGAGAAAAAGACACCTTCCCTTCTCTGCATGCTCCTGCGGCAGTGCGCCCGACGTTTCCGCAACCCGGGCAACGAACCTTTTCTCCCCGTCCGTTTTTTGCAGACGGCCGCACTCATCAGAACTTAATGTGAATTAACCCGCATACGTTGCGCTCCTCATCATATTTGCCTATTATTGCTTTCTGAATATCATCCCATAACAACCCGGAGAAATCGTATGGCTCTTTCCATCATTGTCATGGGTGCGGCAGGCCGCATGGGTTCCACCATAGCCCGTCTTGCAGCGGAAGCGGACGACCTTTCCCTCGTGGCGGTACTCGAACGCCCCGAAGCGGAAGACAAACTCCTGGGCTTCAAGGCTTCCGGCACACTGGTCTCCAGCGACATTTCCACGGTTCTGCCGTCATTCCCGGGCGCTGTGGTCATCGACTTCACGGCTCCTGAGGCCACTCTCGCCACGGCCCGCGCCGCCTGTGCGCACGGCAATCCCATCATCATCGGCACTACGGGATTCTCCGATGAACAGACTGCCGAACTTGAAGAGCTGGCGAAAAAGAGCCTCGTCTTCCGCTCCGCCAACATGAGCGTCGGCGTCAACGTCATCATGGACATTCTGCCCCGGCTCACAGCTCTTCTCGGCGACGCCTACGATGTGGAAATGATGGAAATCCACCACAACAAGAAAAAGGACGCCCCCAGCGGAACGGCGCTTCTGCTGGCCGACCCGCTGCTGGCCGCCAAGGGCCTCACCCGGGCCGACATCAACACCAACCGCTTCGATGTGCGCGCCCCCCGCAAGCATGCCGAAATCGGCATACAGTCCCTGCGCGGCGGCGATGTGGTGGGCGTGCACACCGTGTATTACATGGGCCCCGGAGAGCGCATCGAAATCACCCATCAGGCCCACTCCCGGGAGAACTTCGCCAACGGCGCCCTTCGCGCCGCACGCTGGATTTCCGCACAGCAGCCCGGTCGTATCCATACCATGCAGGACGTTCTGCATAACTGAGCCGCTCCCGAGGATTCCCCATGCACATCATTCTTCTTCAGCACAATCCCGTTCCCGGCGACTTCCGGGGCAACGCACGGAAGCTGGCCGACATGGCGCTGAAGGCCGCCGCCCAGTCTCCCGCCGCTCCCGGGGAACGCACGCTCTGCCTTACCCCTGCCTACGCTCTTGCCGGAGTACCGTGGAATTCCCTGAAACATGTGGGCGGCTTCTACCGTCGCTGCCGCGATGCCGCTCATGAGCTTGCGGCCATGCTGGAAAACGGGCCGGACATGCTGCTTTCCCTCACGGGAGCGGAAATTCCCCTGTATGTCCTGCTCTCGGAAGGCAGCCTCACCGCTCTTGCCAGACAGGCCAACGGCATCATACGCATCCCGGACGGACCGTCCTTCTATCTGCCGGAAAGCGAGCCCGCCTGGGCCCATCAGGAAGCTCTCGATCTGCTCAAGAGCTCCCGGGCCGCATCCTCCGTCCATGCCGTGCTCTTCACCGCGTCCGAACTGTTCCTGCCGGAAAATCAGGGAAAAAACGAAATGCACTGCTCCGCCCTGGCCAGTCTGTGGAAGCTGCCCGTGCTCTCCGTTCATCAGTGCGGCGCCACGGACAGTTTCGTCTATTCCGGTCAGAGCTTCGTGCTTGACGCTTCCGGCGACGTGCTGGCCCGCACGTCCGCCTTTGAGGAAGCCGCCCTTGCCGTGGAACTGGAGAAGGGGTCCATCAGCGCTTCCGCCCTGCCTCTCCGCGGGGAAACGGCACTCGAAGCCGTGCAGCCCGCGCCGGAAGGCCCGGAAGCCCTGTTCCGCGCGGCGGTTCTCGGCGTGCGCGACTATGTGCATAAATGCGGCATGACGGGCGCGGTTCTCGGTCTTTCCGGCGGCATGGATTCCGCGCTCGTGGCCTGCATTGCAAAAGAGGCCCTCGGAGCGGAGAACGTCCTTGGCATTCTCATGCCCTCCCGCTGGAGCTCGGACCACAGTGAAAGCGACGCCGAAGCTCTGGCGGCCAATCTCGGCATCCAGGCCCTGACGGCGCGCATCACTCCCGTCATGGACGCCTTCGACACCGTGCTCTCGCCGCTCTTTGCCGATCTTCCCGCCGTGGAAAACGACCTCACGGCCGACAACATCCAGCCCCGCATCCGCGGCACGCTGCTCATGGCCTTTGCCAACCGCCTGGGACGCGTCGTGCTCGGCACGGGCAACAAGTCGGAGAACGCCGTGGGCTACTGCACGCTGTACGGCGATACCGTTGGCGCTCTCGAGCCCATAGGAGATATCTATAAAACCGACGTCTATGCCGTGGCCCGATGGTACAACAACATGTGCGGTCGGGAAGTCATCCCGGAAAATGTCTTCACCAAGGCCCCTTCCGCCGAACTGCATCCCGGTCAGGTGGATGAGGACAATCTCCCGCCCTACGACGTGCTCGACGCCATTCTGCGGGAACTCCTGGAAAACGGCGCCAACCCGGAAACGCTGGTCGTGCCGGGAGTCTCCGACGAAGTGGTGCGCGGCGTGGTTCGCCGGGTGGCGGCTTCGGAATTCAAGCGCCATCAGAGCGCTCCGACGCTCAAGCTCAGCTCCTGCACCCTCGGTGTGGACTGGCATATGCCCGTCGCCTCCAAAGCGCTGTAACGCGCGCCGAACCTTCCAACAGATACTAGGGCTCCCTTTGGGGGCCCTTTTTCGTGCCCGTGAAGGGAGCAATTTGTGCGTGACAGAACAGACAAGTGCCGTTAGACTGTTCCTGTTTGGACAAACGCTTGCCGACTACGGCAAAACGGCGTCCTCTGACCGCATAACAGCATGAAATGCCCTGCTTTCAGAGGCATTGTCATGACAACAAACTCCCCTGTCATTTTAACCACGGACATGTTTCATGGATGCTTCCTCCCCCGCATGGCTGCCTCACATTGCCGAAGGCGCCCCTGTGCGCCTCAACATCGTTCCCCGCGCCCTTCAGTCCTACCTGGATGAGGCCGCCGAACTCTAC